>NZ_VOYM01000162.1:0-2310 GCF_013420285.1 Acinetobacter sp. YH01019 | reverse complement strand
CCATCTTGATTGAGCTTCTGCAATAACCGGGTAATTTGACGGGTGGAAAGATTCAGGATTTCAGCAGCACGGACTTGGGTAATACGATGATCTCGAACGTCTTGCAGAACTGCAAGACGTTGAATTTTTTTGTCAGACATAGTGATCAGCATCTATATTTTATATCCAGTCCATGGTGATAAAAATCATCATAAACCAGACATTTTTATTGGTGAGAATATAGACACTTTAAATGGGTTCTAACACTTTTTTAACTTCGTATAACGTGTATTATGTTAATTTTAGATATTAAGAAATTAACATATAGTCATTAATTAGAGCTAAAATAATTATATGAAAAAATTTTCACTTTTTTTACTTTTAATAGGCTTCATAATTATTTTAGTTACTTTAATAAAATCAAATAAATATGATAATAAAAGTATAGATTTGAATACATGGCAAAAAATTGAAAATTTTCAAATTTTAAAAACACAAATATCTTGCTCAAGTTCACCTTGGCGAAAAGGTATAGACAGAACTGCTAAGATGAATGTTGAATACATGTATAAATATCATAACAAAATTTATTATCGTAATGCTCAAAATGTCTTAAGCATATATAGAATAACGTTATTAGAGTCATGTGACGATCTAAAAGTTAAATTAGAAAATGCCTGGCACCAGTATAATACGGATAAAGTTTTATCCGTTTATATATCTAGCATAGGTAATGAAAGTAAGTTTGTAATCAAAGAAAATCAATTCACATTTAGAAAATCTTTAATTGCTTTGATCTTGTTTGAAGCGCAAGGAGTCATACTAATATTAGTTATCATATTGATATTAACTTGCCTAATTACACTACTTAGAATTAGATATTGATTCTATTTTTTTTAGTGCATCCCCAGCATCTTTATAACCATTCTCAAATGCCCGTTGAAACCAATATTTTGCTTTTTCTAGATCATTATAGGTATTCGCATACATATAACCCAAATTATTTTGAGCTATAGGAAAATTCTGGTTTGCTGCTTGTATATAAAGATCGAGCGCTTTTTTTTCATCTTTTGGAACTATAGCTCCTTCTTCATATATGTTGGCTAAATTGTATTGAGCATCTGGTAAATTCTGTTTAGCCGCATCGGTATACAAACTAATGGCTTTATTGATATCTTTTTCAATACCATTTCCATCAAGATATGCATTAGCGAGGCTGAATTGAGCCCGAGCATATCCTTGTTTTGCAGATAAGTTATAATAATCTAAAGCTTTTGTTCGATCTTTATCTACATAATATCCATTGTCATACATTACACCTAAATTATACTGAGCTTCAGAAGAATTTAATTTAGATGCTTCATTAAACCAATAATAAGCTTTAGCTTCATTTTTTTGTGTACCTATTCCTTTGAAGTACATACCTGCTAAATCATTTTGAGCAACTACAGAACCTTCATTTGCAGCTTTTTCAAAATATTCTAAAGCTTTTTGAAAGTTTTGCTTTACACCATCACCTAAAAAATATTTTTGACCTTGTTTATATAAAGACTCTGATTGAACAAGATTTTTTTCTTTCTGAGGTACAGTCTTTGTACAACCATTAAGACCAAATACACTCAAAAACACTAAAAAAAAAGCTATTTTTTTTACATTCATTTTTCATTCACTTAGTCAGAATATTTTATCTGCCATTCTAGCATAGGGTCTTTTTCTATTTCTCTATCTCGTCGTTTCTTTTCTGCCTCCCCAGCATTTTCATTCAATTTCTTCTGAGCATTGATATATATTTCAGCCGCTTTTATTACCTCACCTCTTTTTCCAATTTCTTCACCTGCATTTTCTCCAGCTGACTCCATACCGTACTTAACTGACAAGCCAGCGATACCACAGAGGGCTAAACCAACCCCAACTTGTCTCGGATCTAATGAACGAACAGCATTTTGTGAGCATCTGCCAACAACTCCAAGTGCTAATGTTTCACCAGCTTTTTCACCAGCTTTTGAAAGCACCAACTTTGATGTTTGTTCTGCTAATTTTTCAGCATCCTCATCATGAATTGCTAAAATTATTTCTGCCCCATCTGATACCATTCCACCTTTAGTACCAATTTTATCAATTTTTTCTACAGCTTTTTTTGTATTCAGAACACTCGTATGCTGATTTCCATTAAAGATATGACCTGAAGACTTTCTACTATACACCGGCTTTGTTGCACAAAGATTTGAAATGCAAAGCGCCCCTAATTGAGCCAAATTTAAGGCGTAACTTGGGTAAGTGGTCGACCTAATTCCGTAAATCTGTTAAGAACTGCTACACGTGCATGGATCT
>NZ_VOYM01000161.1:0-2323 GCF_013420285.1 Acinetobacter sp. YH01019 | reverse complement strand
TCCATGCACGTGTAGCAGTTCTTAACAGATTTACGGAATTAGGTCGACCACTTACCCAAGTTACGCCTTAAATTTGGCTCAATTAGGGGCGCTTTGCATTTCAAATCTTTGTGCAACAAAGCCAATGAAATTTAGTGCTATAGCAAACAAAGATGTCCAGATTAAATAAGAATAGACTTCCAAGTGGTTAATGATTTGCAGATAGACAAATAAAAGGATAGGGGCGTCATAGATGGTCAAATTCACGTACAATATTAGTTAATTTGCAGGTATAGATCCTGCCTTATCAGATGATTCTGTTCTCCCTTTGATTATTGGCATACATATGGCGCAAGCAAAGAAATTTTTTCCGCAACAAAAATTGGAATTACATGCACGAAATCTGCATCGCAGTCGTTACGATTTTCCTCAGTTAATTAAGAGTTGTCCGGAACTTGCACCTTTTGTCAGCCCGAATAAATATAACGATTTATCGGTAGATTTTTCTGATCCACAGGCTGTGAAAATGCTGAATAAAGCATTGCTCAAACATTTTTATGGCATTCAATATTGGGATATTCCTCAAGATTATCTTTGCCCGCCTATTCCAGGTCGAGCGGACTATATTCACTATTTAGCTGACTTGTTGAGTGCCAGTAATGAGGGGCAGATTCCAACGGGACATACCGTTCAAGTGTTAGATATTGGGGTTGGCGCGAACTGTATTTATCCGATCATTGGTCATCGGAGCTATGGTTGGAAATTTGTCGGCTCAGATATTCATTCTGCATCGGTTAAAAGTGCTCAATTTATTGTGGAGGCTAATCCGAATCTGCGTAAAGGCATTCAGATTCGATTGCAGAAAAAAGCGAGCAATATTTTCAATGGTGTGATTAAACCTTCAGATCGTTTTGATTTGACCATGTGTAATCCACCATTTCATGCTTCGCAAGATGAAGCCAACGCGACAGCCACTCAAAAATTAAGAAAACTGGGCAAGCCGGTTGATCGTACAAAGGTGGTGTTAAACTTTGGAGGTCAAAAGAACGAACTTTGGTGTGATGGCGGCGAAGAGCGATTTGTCTGCCAAATGGTACAAGAGAGCATCCAGTTTGCTGAACAATGCCTTTGGTTCAGTACGCTGGTTTCCAAGAAAACAACATTGCCTGTGCTCTTAAATGCCTTAGCGAAGGGCGGAGCAGTAGATGTAAAAACCATTAAAATGACGCAGGGACAAAAAGAAAGCCGTTTTGTCGCTTGGACCTTTTTAGATTTAAGACAACAGCAAGCGTGGAAGAATGCACGTTGGACTTCAGCATAAGCCTGCCTTTGCTCGAAGTGTTCACTTTGTTTTGGGCATGCAATGCATGAAGCTTCAGTAAAAGTTTCCTATATCGATAAACACAGCAGCGCAAGCACAGTGTGTTGAATCAATCTGGAGATATTTTTGCTAAACAAGACGCATTGTTAATTGTTACAAAAAACAGCATACAGCGATTTTTGATTATTATGTGTTCTAAATGCCTTGAATATTCTGCAAGGGCTTCTTTTATATGTGAAAAATGAGCGGAATTGAACTGCAAATGCGTATGTTTATCATTTAAATTTTATATAAATCATAAACTTACAAAAATATTATTTTGCATTCATTTTGAAACTTGTCCATAATATTTGAAAAGGGTATGGAGTGAAGAAAATGCGTGGCAATCCAGAAGTCGTAGACTACTTAAATATGCTGATCGGTGGCGAACTGGCTGCTCGTGATCAATACTTAATTCATTCCCGTATGTATGAAGATTGGGGTTTAAGTAAAATCTTTGAACGTATCGATCATGAAAGCCAAGAAGAAGGCTCACATGCAGATGCATTGATTCGTCGCGTATTGTTCCTTGAAGGAACGCCGAATATGAATCGTGATGATATTGAAGTCGGCACAGACGTTGTGACCTGTTTAAAAGCGGATTTGGCGCTTGAATATCATGTTCGTGAGAAACTTGCACAAGGCGTAAAATTGTGTGAAGAAAAGGGTGACTATGTGACCCGTGATATGCTGCGTCAGCAAATGTCAGATACTGAAGAAGATCATACCTACTGGCTTGAAAAGCAAATGCGTTTGATCGAACTGATTGGCCTACCAAACTATATTCAGTCTCAAATGTAATTTGCGAAAAAATCTAAAGACCCAGCACAAGCTGGGTTTTTTATTAAGTCATGAAAACTATCTTAAAGTGAAAGAGGACTCCACCCGACAGTCAGGGTGGAGGTGAATTTCAAAGATTTTAACCTTGTTGGTTTTCAATGTATTTTTTAATAATATCCAAAGGTGCGCCACCACAAGACCCTG
>NZ_VOYM01000160.1:0-2355 GCF_013420285.1 Acinetobacter sp. YH01019 | reverse complement strand
CTGGACAAAATGACTCCAGATGAGTTTTACTATGACCAGCTACCACAACAAAATAAGGTAGCTTAACTAGAGCAGAATATCACTTATAAATAAGCTTTTAGTTGTTCAAACAAGTGGGACCACCTCTATTTGACCCTAAAGTTCATTTTACCTCTTCAAGCTTATTAATGAAATTCGCCCTTTCTAGCTTCAGCACCAAACTTGCAATTCTACTCAAAACACCCAATATTAAGCGCAATATGTTGACAGTATTACGCCTAAGCTATGCCTGAATTACCAGAAGTAGAAACCACCAAAACCAGTCTATTGCCTTTACTAAATGAAAAAGTGTTGAAGGTGGATATTTATCAATCCAGTTTACGTTGGCCTATTCCTGATGACATTCAAAAACTGGTAGGGCAAAAACTCATAAAACTAAGTCGGCGCTCGAAATACATCTTAGCTGAGTTCGAACAAGACACGATGCTGTGGCATTTGGGCATGTCTGGTAGTTTCCGTATTTGTGAAGGTCATGAGGAACGTCGTAAGCATGACCATCTCATAATTCAGTTTGAAGACATGCAATTGCGCTACCATGACCCTCGCCGATTTGGCTGTATTTTATGGTTAGATCAAAATACTCAAACTAAGCTAATTGACACGTTAGGACCAGAACCCTTAAGTGATGCTTTTAATGCGGACTACCTATTCAATAAATTTAAAAATAAGAATACCGGCATTAAAGTTGCAATTATGGATAACCATGTTGTTGTTGGTGTCGGTAACATTTACGCGACTGAAAGCTTATTTAACCTTGGTATTCATCCTGCACAACCTGCTTCCAGTTTAAGCATGAACCAAGTTGAAAAAATGGTGCTTGAAATTAAGCGCATTCTTAAACAAGCGATTGATTTGGGTGGCTCTACCCTACGAGATTACAGTAATGCTATGGGTGAAAATGGTTATTTCCAGCAAACACTACTGGCTTATGGGCGTGTTGGTGAGATGTGCATTAACTGTGAAACGACGTTACAGAACCTTAAGCTCGGGCAACGGGCAAGCGTATTTTGTCCTGAATGTCAGCCATTAAAAAAGGTTAAAATGACCAGTAAGAAAGCCCTTAAAGGAAGCAAAGCATGAAATCTGCCATCGTCCGTCATATTTTAGTGAAAGATAAAGAGTTGTGTGAACAACTCAAAAAGAAAATTAAAGGCGGTGCAGATTTTGCCAAAATTGCCAAACAACATTCGACCTGTCCATCTGGGAAAAAAGGCGGTGAGCTGGGTGATATTAAAAAAGGTCAACTGGTCGGCCCAATCGATAAAGCAGTTTTCACATTGCCTGAACGTGAACTGCATGGCCCAATCAAAAGCCAATTTGGTTGGCATTTATTAGAAATTAAATTTCGAATGGATTAGTCATTTCCCCCCTCTTCTGATGAAGCAGTGTTTCTCACCTTTAATAAAGGAAGGAAAAGCCCCCCTTTAAAAAAGGGATTTAGGGAAATTAAAAAACGGCGCTCCAAGCGCCGTTTTTTTATTTACTCCAAAAGCTTAAGCTTCAGGACGTTTTTTTAGCTCGTCACGAATTTCACGCAGTAATTCGATATCTTCCGGAGTCGCTTCAGGTTCAGGCGCTGCTTCTTCTGCTTTATCACGGCGTAGTTTGTTCATCAGTTTCACCAACCAGAACACTACCCATGCTAAAAGCAAGAAGTTAATAAGAATGGTTAAGAAGTTACCATAGGCCAAGACATTTAAACCGGCATCTTGTGCTGCTTTTAAAGTAGTTACATTATTCGGATTATCGCCCAAGACAACAAACCAATTTGAATAATCAACATCACCGCCCAGAATCCATGAAATCAATGGCATCACGATATCTTTTACCATTGAATCAATAATTTTACCGAACGCACCACCGATGATCACACCGACAGCCAAGTCCATCACGTTGCCTTTTACGGCAAATTCTTTAAATTCTTGAATAATACTCATGTTATCTCCAGAAATTTTTTTCAGCTTTAATTTTGTGACGAAGTATACATTATATCTGTATAACTATTTCCACCTAATTTACTTGGTTTTTATTAGATTCTAAATGCCATGTATAAAAATTCACACAAAACATTTTTCTCTATATTAAAAAGGATGGTGGTGTTTCAAAAAGTATGCTAGTTAATTCTGTCAATAGAGAAATTGAAAATAAGTAAATTAAATTCACTATATTTTTAATGCTTTATGAGATATCGGTGGTGTTTCAAAAAGTATGCTGACATTAAATGAAACCATTATTGATGTAAAAAAAGGTTAAGTCGAAGGCTTTAAAATGGTTTTCAATCTTTTTGGAGAAATTACAACTCTTTCTAAAACCGCG
>NZ_VOYM01000159.1:0-2366 GCF_013420285.1 Acinetobacter sp. YH01019 | reverse complement strand
TCGAGAATATTACGATTTAGAAATCACTGAAGATCATCAAAAACTTTATGATCAGTACGTTTCAGGTGATTTAAACAAGCAAGATTTTGAAGAACAACTAAACAAATTGATCAAGTAACCGAGCGAGTGTCTACGAGCGACTGAGCGTTATAAAAATTTGCCCCTGCCTTTTCCCTGATTACAAGCTCCCTGTTGCGTCATAACGAGATTTACAGAGCAAAGCGACTGTAGTCACTGGCTCCATGACGAGCGAAGCGAGCATAAAGCTTTATGAGCGAAGCGAATCCATTCTTGTTTTTAGCGTCCTAGCGGGTCTTTGAAAAAAACTGCCCCCAGGAATCGAGCGCAGCGAGATTCAATAGAGTTTGAGCGAAGCGAAAACATAGGGCAGTTTTAAATGCCGTTTTTAATTTTTTTGGGCTTTTAATAATAAAAAAGCTTTTAAATGCTTTTAAGCAGTCTGAAAGCATTGATATACGTGCGTTTCAGAGGACATAAGACGACACTTAGTGTGCTAAAAGACGACACTTAGTGTGCTAGAAATTCTCAATAAGACGACACTTAGTGTGCTTTGAAAGACAAAATAAAACATGTCGTTTTAAGCACGTTTAGTTTGCAAGATGCGACAAAATAAAATATGTCTGCTTATTGCTTCTTGATAAGGCTTCACATAAGATCAATAAGACGACATAATAAAATAAGACGCTATATGAAAGATTTAATTGTGAAAGATAACGCTTTAATTAATGCCAGCTACAATCTTGACCTAGTGGAACAACGGTTAATTCTTTTAGCAATAATTGAAGCCCGTGAAAGTGGTAAAGGTATTAATGCGAATGACCCTTTAACTATTCACGCAGAGAGCTATATCAACCACTTTGATGTATTGAAAAATGGTGCTTATCAAGCACTAAAAGAAGCCTGTAAAGACTTGTTTGCTCGTCAATTTAGCTATCAAGAACCAAGAGGAAAAGGAGTAGCTCATATTACCTCACGTTGGGTTTCTCAAATTGCATACATCGAAAAAACGGCATCTGTTGAGTTAATTTTTTCACCTGCAATTATCCCTTTAATAACTCGGCTAGAAAAACAATTTACGAGCTATGAGTTAGAGCAAGTAAAAGGGCTTTCCACTGGCTACGCCATTAGACTTTATGAACTTTTGATTGCTTGGCGTAGTAGTGGGAAAACACCAATTATTGAGCTAAGTGAGTTCAGAGAAAGATTGGGAGTATTAGAAAGTGAATATCATCGAATGCACGACTTTAAAAAGCGTGTTTTAGAACCATCATTAAAGCAAATCAATGAAAATACAGATATTACTGTCAAAGAAGAACAGCACAAAAGAGGACGTAATATTATTGGTTTTTCATTCCGATTTAAACAGAAGGCACAGCCAAAAAAACAACAAAAAACCGACCCTAAACGAGATCCAAACACACCTGATTTCTTTGTCGAAATGACCGATGCACAACGGCATTTGTTTGCACACAAATTATCTGAACTGCCCGAAGTTGGTAGCGAATATGCAGAGATCGGAGAGTCATCCGAAGACTTTACGAAACGCCTTGCAGACATGCTTTTAGAGCCAAAAAAATTCAGGATGTTTTATCCGCTACTGGAACAGCTCGGCTTTGGTTCTAAAAAAATCCAATCTGCACCAGTCAAACAGGTAGATGAACCTAAGTTTATTGAATTGCGAAATATGCAAGTGAACAGCTTGTCGTTCAATATGTCCCGTGACAAGAAATTCGCTCATTTAAAACAGGAAAACGAATCTCCAGATGATTTTATGCAACGGCTTCGCATCATGCTAAAAGACCCAAAACAGCAAATTCAATTTTATGACTACGTGAATGCCAAAAAGTAGCAATTAATCCTCCAAAAAAGATTTCAAAACGCCCCAACTTTTGGGGCTTATTTTTATCTTTTTTAGAGGCCGTTTTTTTGTTTCTCGGAGAGAAACGCGTAAGCGTGCATTCCCTCCTGCTGTCGGAAAATGATAAATCTCCAAACCGCTAAAAATTTTCTTGTTAGCAAAGCACCAATATCGAATTTCACCCCATAGCGCAAAAACCGCCTAAAATCGCATTTAAGCGCCTTTTCTTCAAAAACAGGGAAATCTAGCTAAACAGGGCTAAAAACGCCAATAAACGCAAAATAGGAGCATTTAGACCATGAAATTGAGTGATGCCGAAAAAAATAATCGTTTGTCAGAGGTGTTTTTAAAGAAATCAGATCGAGAATATTACGATTTAGAAATCACTGAAGATCATCAAAAACTTTATGATCAGTACGTTTCAGGTGATTTAAACAAGCAAGATTTTGAAGAACAACTAAACAAATTGATCAAGTAACCGAGCGAG
>NZ_VOYM01000158.1:0-2448 GCF_013420285.1 Acinetobacter sp. YH01019 | reverse complement strand
TGCCATTTTTCTTTATACTGTCACTGAGGCAGGTTGGACATTTGATTTCTAGAGTTATTTGCATTTCTCTATTTTATCAAAATTCAACCTGCTTTTTTTTAGCATACTTTTTGATACACCACCGAAATTTAAAAGGCTGTTAGCCCAATTCGATGAACTAACGCCGTAATAAATCTACACACAGTAGAAATTTAAAAGGCTGTTAGCCGCCCACACTTCACTACGAACACGACCAAGATCTACACACAGTAGAAATTTAAAAGGCTGTTAGCCACGGTGATGGAACAACGCACTGTTTAATATCTACACACAGTAGAAATTTAAAAGGCTGTTAGCCATTGAACGTAAACGCTTAGGCTTGAGCATCTACACACAGTAGAAATTTAAAAGGCTGTTAGCCTTTGATGCTACAAAACAGGTTGTCACCTATCTACACACAGTAGAAATTTAAAAGGCTGTTAGCCTTTAAGGCCTAAAACCCCCATTTTCTGAAATCTACACACAGTAGAAATTTAAAAGGCTGTTAGCCGTTAAGTTCATTTAGCCGAGTGGTCAGATCTACACACAGTAGAAATTTAAAAGGCTGTTAGCCACTGGTCCGGTCGTATCGCCAGGGTATCTACACACAGTAGAAATTTAAAAGGCTGTTAGCCAATGGTGCTTTGTTGCAAACGATTTATCTACACACAGTAGAAATTTAAAAGGCTGTTAGCCATTAGTAGAAAGAATAAAAATTGATTTATCTACACACAGTAGAAATTTAAAAGGCTGTTAGCCCCGTTTTTGCATTAAAATAAAGCTAAAATATTGATATTCTCTAAAAAAATACAGAAAAAACATCAAATATCTCCTTAAAGTGCATCATTTTTGGCATGAAGACGGAGGTTTGCAGCTACAACGACACTAAACGCATTGTTCTGTGTGTTGCATGACCATAACGAATTAATTCTCGTTCATGGAATCTAAATATTAACACACTATCAGCATTGCTAAAGCGTTTTTCAAATCTATTTTCGATCTCTGCAGTAATAATATTTAATACGCGATTTGAGTTTTTGATTTCATAGACGGAGTACTGTAATCGATCACCATATTCCATTAGAAAGTGTGAAAATTGGGTGCGTAACTTATTATCGCTAATATCATAACTGACAATAATCATGGATTTATTCCTCCTGAATGAACTCGAAGTTTTCATAACGTTCAGGCTGTTGCTTCATAAAACAACGGTAATACTGTTGAATAAAAACAAATATTTCAGATTTATGCACTAAAATGCTGGTCATTAAAATTTCATTATATTTTTTAATATGTTGATTTTGTAATACGTACCTTTGCTTGATCACAGTAAAATGATCATGCTGAAATTGTTTAAGTTGAAAACTTTTTAGAACTTGTTGATCCACAATACAGCGAAATGGCTCGACCAAATCACAAACTAAAGATTTTCGTTTAAACCAAAGTTGATGTAATACCCCTGCATAGGGATCAAATCCAAAGAGTTTTGCATTGGTTTCGATGTAGTTAAATAACAGGGTATAACCCATATCTAGAACCACATTAATGGGATCTATTTTTAATCTCGGTTTTCGACCTTTCCAATCAATGGCTTCAAAATGATGCTTAAAATATAATTTGGCACAATTACCCTCAATCCCCATGAGTTGATCTAAACCTTGTGTATCTATGATCGCATCGTGATAATTTTGTAGTTGTACGAATGCATCTTTCAATTTATCAGATTTTTTTCTTTTTAATTTCAGTAGATGTACATGGTTAAGGATTTTATTGGCAACAATTTTTTGAGCAAACTCAAAAGCTAAATCTGTTGATATCTGATACTGCTTTTGCCTTAATAGAAAATTGGCCTCTGCTCCTTGAGATAGAAAGAAAATCGGGCGTAAATGCGTATTAAAGACGGTTAAAGCAATAGCATTCTTTTGGCAGTGATCAATCAATGGGCTGCTGAGCGTATAATGCCCAATAATAAAAAGTGCTAAGGTCGTTTGTCGGCTAAGTTTAGTTAGAACTTCGCCTTCTTGGTTTTCAATTTGAATATTGCCTAAAGACACTTTGAGTTTATATTCGCCATCAAAACTATGCAATAAAATGATATTACGCTGTTCTATATCAGATAAATTCAGCATATTTGGTCCTTATTCTGTTTTGTCACATAAATTGTTATAAATACAAAAACGACATTTATTGGGATTAGCCACAAGATCTTGAGATGGATGATAGGACGTAAATTTTAAAATATGATCTTCAAACCATGCGGTAATCTCTGCATCAGGTAAGGGTAGAGGGAAATTTTTATTATCCTAGGACTTACGCATTGACGGATTCAAAAAAGTATTAAAATACTTTATAAAGTATCTGTGATCAGACGAATTAAACATGCTTCTACAGCAACTTGTACATTACCCATTTATATGGGCTTTCTCATGA
>NZ_VOYM01000157.1:0-2578 GCF_013420285.1 Acinetobacter sp. YH01019 | reverse complement strand
CTGCATACCAAAATCCTCATATTCTCCATAAGATTATTGCAACTTGCATGCCAATTTTATTTATTATTATTTTTCAAATATTTATGATTTTCTCTTTTTTATTTCATACAATGTTCTTTATCAAATTGGGGTCGTTTGCGGGAGAGGGCGAAATCCTACGCTAAGGCTTTGGCCAACGATATTCTCCGGTAAGATTGATGTGTTCCCAGGGGATAGGAGAAGTCGCTTGATATCTAGTATGACGTCTGTCGCACCTGCTTGATCGCGGCCGCGATAGCTAGATCGCGTTGCTCCTCTTCTCCATCCGCGTTCCAAGCTGCGGAAAGGCACCCATAAGCGTACGCCTGGTCGAGCAGGCGACGCGGATCGACGTCCAGCGCACGAGAGAATGCGTCCGCCATCTGTGCAATGCGTCTAGGATCGAGACAAAGGTCGTCTCTGTCAGCCGGATCGTAGAACATATTGGCGGCGCCAAAGCCCACTTCACCGACCAGACCGACGGGATCTATCACCAGCCAGCCGCGACTGGAGAACATGATGTTTTCATGATGCAGATCGCCATGTAGCCCACGCAGTTCCGAGGCATTGCTCATCATTTGATCGGCTATAATCGCCGCGTGGACGTAGTCAGTTTGACAACCTGCGTTTTGATCATCGCGCGCCCGCTGAAACAAAGCTGCAAAGCGATCCCGGATCGGGAGAAGGGCAGAAGGCAGGGGTTCCTCAGATGCGGCATACAGCTTCGCCATTAGTTCCGCTGCAATTTCGGTCGCCTGGTAGTCGCCGTGCTCGGCAACGATGTGAGAGAGCATTCGCTCCCCGGCATATTCGAGCAACATCAGATTGTTCTCACGACCGAGCAACCGGACTGCTCCCCTCCCATTGCGCCATACCAGATAGTCGGCCCCGCGCAGTTCATCAGCAATGTCTTCTATAGGTTTCAATCCCTTGACGATTGCAGGAGTCCCGTCTGGCAATGAAACTTTCCAAACGAGGCTGGAAAAGGTGTCCGCAATGAGAACAGGTTGCGAAACGTGCCAATGAGCAGGAAAAACAGGCGGCATGAACATCAACCCCAAGTCAGAGGGTCCAATCGCAGATAGAAGGCAAGGCGTTCGCGGTCGGGGGCTTCGATCCCCAATACATTGAATAGGACAGCGAAGGCGCGCTCTGCTTCATCTGGCGCTGCCCAGTTCTCTTCGGCGTTAGCAATCATGAGTGCCAAATCGGCATAGCGATCTGCTGTTCCGAGCCGCCCAAGGTCGATCAGACCCGTGCATTGAAGAGTTTTAGGGTCCACCATGAAGTTCGGCATGCAGGGATCACCATGGCAAACAACCATATCGGTGCGCTCTTGGTCGAGCCGCACCGGTAGCTCTCGTTCGACACGAGCCAAAAGATCGAGCTGCGGCGTACTCTTGTCCTCGTCCGGTAAGAAGTCGGGATTGACGGCATTGCGGGACACCACATCAACGGCGCGTCCGAACATTCGCGACAGCCTGCGCTCAAACGGACATTGATCAACCGATAGGCTGTGAACAGCGCCAAGTTGCTGCCCCATTGACGGCCACGCTTTGAGCAAATCCGCTCCAGACAGATCAGCCGCCGGTACTCCCGGAATTGCCGTTATCACCAAGCATGCACCCTCCTGTTCCTCCTGCCAGTTGATCACCTCGGGGCAAGCCACACCTCGACCTTTGAGCCAAATGAGGCGGTCACGCTCTCCAGCGAGCTCACCGCGGCGGGAAGCAGGTGCGATTTTCGCGAAGGCATGCCCGTCACCACGTCGAAAAACAAAATCACCAGATTCTCCGCCTCTGACAGGCAACCAGTCAGAATGCGATTCACCAAAAAAAATATTAGTTCGATTCAATGGAGGTTCCTTCAGTTTTCTGATGAAGCGCGGAGGTGAGAGGTGGTCCCACTTGTTTGAACAACTAAAAGCTTATTTATAAGTGATACTCTGCTCTAGTTAAGCTACCTTATTTTGTTGTGGTAGCTGGTCATAGTAAAACTCATCTGGAGTCATTTTGTCCAGACTCGAATGAGGTCGTTTCAAATTATAAAATTCAAAATATGCGTTTAATTGCTTCTTCGCATCCAAAACATTGCTGTAGGCTTTGAGATACACCTCTTCATATTTAACGCTCCGCCATAATCGTTCAACCATCACATTATCAACCCATCGACCTTTACCATCCATACTGATTTGAATGCCATTTGATTTCAATACATCAATAAATGCATCACTGGTAAACTGACTGCCTTGGTCTGTATTAAAGACTTCAGGTCGGCCATATTTTTCAATAGCTTCATTTAATGTTTCTATGCAAAATGTAACCTCCATACTAATCGATACTCTATGCGCAAGTACCTTGCGGCTATGCCAATCAATCACAGCACATAAATAAACAAAGCCTTTTGCCATAGGGATATACGTTATATCCGTAGACCACACTTGATTACTGCGCTGAATAGCCAATCCTTTGAGCAGATATGGATATTTACGGTGAGCTTGATTGGCCTGACTTAGATTTGGTTTACGATATAACGCATTAATGCCCATTTTCTTCATTAA
>NZ_VOYM01000156.1:0-2617 GCF_013420285.1 Acinetobacter sp. YH01019 | reverse complement strand
GTCATCACCAGAACGATGGTGATGACTACGGCGATCTGACCCCAAAGGATTCGGCCTCCGCGCAATGCAGGCTCCAGTCGGCAAAAGAGACGGAGCCGATCAGAGAGTAGGCAAAATCGGGACGGGCAACAGGAAAGAGGATGCCGGAGGGCTGCCGGATACTATCGGCGGCAAATAGGATGGATCGCCTGTGCCGTTATCGTGCCGGTCGAGTGCCATCCAGGAAACGATTGGGCGAATCGCCGTCACGCTTCATTTTGCCTGCGAGGTTGAGTAGATTTTTCAGTGCGGAGTTGCGATTGAACGGCGACCAGACGGCTGTAAAGGCAACCGGCTCCGGTTCATCGAGGAAGGGCAGGAAGACGATGCCGGTCGTCGGCAACAATGACGTTGCCTCGCCGACGATAGTGATGCCGAAGCCTTGTCCGACCATAGATAGCAGCGTGTCGCGCCCCACATCAAAGCGCCGGATCGACGGTGCGGGCCAACGCCCGGCAAGGCGCAGCACGATATGGTCATGGACCTGCGGGCCGGTGCCACCATAGCGAACAATGAAAGTCTCGCCGACCAGATCGGACCAAGTGATTGCGGACTGCCCGGCGAGGCGATGCCCATCCGATAGCACGGCCACCAGCGGTTCGGTCCAGATCGGTCGGGTATGGCAGTCGGGCATCTCGGGCTTGCCCGCGACGAACACCACGTCGAGCTGGTCAGCACGAAGCTGCATCACCGCATCGCGGGCTGTGCCTTCGGTGATCTCAACCTCAATGCCCGTATGTTCTTCCCGATAATGACGGATCAGCTCCGTGAGAAAGCTGCGTGGGATTAAGGCATGGATGCCGATGCGAAGCCGGCCGTATTCTCCTTGAGCTGTCATGCCTGCGGTCTTCACTGCGTGATCGAGTTGATCGACACCCGCCGTGACACGCTCCATGAAGTGCCTGCCTGCGTCTGTTAGCCGAACGCCCCGCGCATGGCGCTCAAATAGCAGGACACCAAGGTTATCCTCCAGCGCTTTCACACGCGCGCTGACGCTCGACTGGCTGATACCAAGTGCCTTGGCCGCATGCCGAAAATTCAGATGCTCGGCGACGGCGATGAACTGAACAAGGGAAATGAGCGGTATCCTGCCAGACAGGATACCGACATTCACGAGGTTTCGATGGTTAGTGCGCCGCATCGGAGCGGGCCTGCTACCAGTCGTCGGTTAGACGACTGGCGACTTCTCGGTGGCAGCCCCACGGAGCCGAAGGAGCACCAGCCCCAACGAAACCAGTACCGCCATCGCCGTGGCGTAACAGATCACGGGCCACGCTGTGTCACCGTTTAAAAGTGCCACCGCCAATGTCCCGACAATGCTGACTATCAGGCTTTGAACGCAGAAGTAGAACGCGACCGCTGATCCCGCGATGTCGTCGAACTCTGCCAAAGCGCCGTTCGCGGTAACGGACACCGTGAAGACAATACCGACCGCGACAACCCACATCGGTAGGATGAAGGTGAGGAATGACGGCGAGCCGTAAAGTTCGCCGATCCCCAACAGGACCGCTCCGCAAACAAGCAACGCCATCCCACGCGCCACGCATCCTGCGATGCCCCATCTGGCGACAAAGGACTTCGCGAAACGGGTTGTCACGATCATTACAAGCGCGACAGTGGCGAAGGCAAAGCTGAATCCGATCTCGGAATATTCCGCTTGGCCTATGAGCACACGGGGAGCCGTCGAGAAGAAGACGAAGTAGGTGCCCATACCGGCGCTAAAGCCGACAGTGTAAACCCAAAAAGCCGGACTCGCGAAGATCGGCAAGACAGATCGGCGCGTCTTGACTTGATCCAGAGGGCGGGTTTCGTGCCACCTGAAACCCGCATTTAGGAGTGCGAGCATCGCCAGTATAGCCAAAGTAATGAATATCGCCTGCCATCCCAAGAACTCGCCGATCAATACTCCGGCGATAGGGCCGAGCGCAGGCACGAACGCCAGCATCGAACTGAAAAGGCCGTAGATGACGACACCCTCAGGACGGTTGGCATAAACGTCGCGAACCGTCGCGAACGTCGCCACCAGCATGGCCGACGCGCCCACTGCTTGAAGTAGACGGAAAGCGACAAAGGCCGGTGCAGTTGAAGACCAAGCTGCTCCCAGAGACGCAATGACGAAAGCCGTTGCGCCCGCAAGTAGAATTGGCCGTCGCCCGATTCTGTCTGAGAGCGGACCAAAAATCACCTGGCCCACGCCGAGCATCACCATATAGAGGCTCAACGTGAGTTGGATCATAGCGGGCGTCGTGTTCAGGATGCCGGGCATCGCTGGAACGACAGGGAGATAAATATCCATCGCCAGTGAAGCGAGGATGTCGAAAGGAGCCATCAGCAGCAGTGCTGCCGGCAGCGTATAGGCCCACGCGGGGCGTGTGGTGGTCATGACGAATCAACCCTCGATTAAGGAATACCGGGCGACGTCTGCTCGTCAGCAATCAGATGAGACTAGCCTTACAGAGCGCCGCAACAACAATACTGGTTGTTGCGGCTTACTTGTCTGCTGACTTGGAATTTCCCATCTGATTACTCCACGCTTACGAATATGAATTGCTACATTTTATCCGATTATCTTTTGCTT
>NZ_VOYM01000155.1:0-2684 GCF_013420285.1 Acinetobacter sp. YH01019 | reverse complement strand
GTGGTTTTAGAAGAAGTTGTAATTTCTCCAAAAAGCTTGAAAACCATTTTAAAGCCTTCGACTTAACCTTCTTTTACATCAATAATGGCTTCATTTAATGTCAGCATACTTTTTAAAACACCACCCTATTTTTTATTCCAATTCTTTGTTTCTAAAAAATTTAAAGTTATTGCATGAATTATTAGACATAAAAAAAGCCTAGAGAAGGTCACTCTAGGCTCGGAAAACTGGTCGTTTATTTCTATTCGTGCGTAATCACAAGTCACAAATAAACTGTATGCCAATTATTAGACTAATCACTCTAACTTTGCAAGTTTTTACCAAGTATTCAGTTTTCATTTGTTACTAATTCGATCAAAACATTGATTTTAGATGCAATTAACTTTCAATCTTATCTTTTTGGCGATCAATCAAACTTAAATTGCCTTTTAACACATCCGCAAACATCCGCCAATCTGAAATAAAACTATAAAGTGGCTGCTTAAAACTTGCAGGCTTATTTTTTTCAAAAATAAAGTGACCTACCCACGCGCAGGCATAGCCTGAAATTAGGCCATATGCAAAATAACGTGGTTTGCGCTTAACAATTGCTTTCGCAAAAAAATATAGACCAATACTGCTTCCAGTCACATGTAAGCGGCGACTCATAATATTGCGATGTTCTGTTAAATAAAATCGGTAGAACGTGTGATAGTCCTGAATAGGAAGTTGAAAATTTGGCTGCTGTTCATTATTGAACTGTGGCTGTACTTGTGCATTCATTACGCTCATCCTGAACTGTTTTAATCAACATAGCTTAATTTTTCAGCATTTAAAAGTAGTGTCGGTTCAGTTATATCGTTCTGAAGTATTGAACGCATATTGAATATTGAAAGCTCATAATCATGATAGCCCCCTTAGGCTTGTCATTGAACTTTTCAGTGCATGGTTATTTTTCAACTCGTCAAGTCTTACATCCTATTGGTTTTTAGTTACAATCGACCCTCTATAAAATTGAACTATATTTGCGCCAGTTTTAGTGATTAACCACTTTTTTAAATAATTTTGCGTCACAACTTCATGTTTACAATGAAGAAGCACATCAGGACAAATAACCATGGTTGAAGTTGAATTAAAATTTCAGATTCCAGAAGCACGTCGAAATGCCTTATTAAAAGCATTAGATCCCAAAAAATCCGAACAGATTCAACTTAAAGCAAAATATTTTGATACGCCTGACCGTAAAATGGCAGAGCAACGTGCAGCTTTACGTCAGCGTTTAGAAGGAACGCGCTGGATACAAACCTTAAAAGCTGCGGGTAAGAGCCACATTGAACGTTTTGAACATAACTTAGATTTAGGTGAATTAGCAGATGCGCCTGACTTAAATCTTGACGTGTATACAACTGAGCCAGAAGCCCAGGCCGTACTCAATAAGGTCTTAGCGGAGCAACAAGATCAACTTAAACTGCAATTCGAAACGGATATTTTACGGACTTATCGCGTTATTCAGTTTGAAGATGCCGAAATTGAAGTCAGTCTTGATGTTGGTTGTATTCGTACTGAAAGTGCCGAGCAAGAAGTATATGAAGTCGAATTTGAACTAAAAAGTGGTTCAATTCATTCGCTACTTGCATTTAGTTTTGAATGGGTCAAAAAATATCAACTTTGGCTCGATGTGCGTAGTAAAGCGGAAATGGGGAATTTACTTGCTTTAGGTCTAAAGGTGAGTCCTGCAACTGAAGCAAAAGAGATTCAACTGAGTAAGAAAGATTCTGCTGCAAAAAATCTGCGTCATCTAATTGCACAGCATATTCAGCACTTACTCCCAAACATTGCTGCTATTTCTGCTGGTGTTGCTCAACCTGAACATATACAGCAAGCACAGCGCGCACTTGATCATCTACAATTGAGTATTTCACTCTTTAAAGACTGGAACAGCGATATTGTTGAAAAATGGGCTATGCAACTTGGTGCGTTTAAACAACAGTTTGAACAGTTGCATCATTTCCAACACATGCAAGATACCTTAGGTGGTTTTTTACAAAATCCAACCACCTCGGAAAATTTGGCAAAAGATATTTTATACGCCAAAGAAAAACTGGGGAATTTGGTTAAATCTACTCAAAACGTTCATCATTATCTAGAATTGCTAATGTTTAGCTTAGCTACGGCTGATACACCACAACAAAATGACTTTAAATGGTTTGCACAAAATACCCTGCAAAATCAGTATAAAGCGCTACAAGAAGCATTGAACGACGCTGATATCAGTCATTTTGAAAGTTTAGATACGCTTTCACAGCGCATTCAAGAGCTTAAATTTAGTTTCCCAATTTTAACTTCAATCTACGACGTAAAAAATTTGCAGAAGTACAGTAAAGCCTTAAATGATGCACAAATTTCAGCGCAGGAATATCAAGTGCTGTCTTCTTCTGCTCAGTACATTCAACAAACAGAGCTAGAAGCAAGTGATTGGTTTGTGCTGGGTTGGTTGACAGCTAAACAAGAGGTGTATGCCGATAAACTTCTTGACGCAACTGAACAGTTTTTAGTGAGCCGAAAATTAATTAAATAATTCGGTGGTGTTTCAAAAAGTATGCTGAAAAAAAGCAGGTTGAATTTTGATAAAATAGAGAAATGCAAATAACTCTAGAAATCAAATGTCCAACCTGCCTCAGTGACAGTATAAAGAAAAATGGCAT
>NZ_VOYM01000154.1:0-2693 GCF_013420285.1 Acinetobacter sp. YH01019 | reverse complement strand
AAAAAGGCACATGCGAAAATATGAATGGTTTAATTAGGCAATATTTACCTAAAGGGATTGATTTAAATCAGGCAGATCAGCATTATTTAAATCAAGTTGCCATGTCACTGAATACTCGTCCTAGAAAGGCGTTAGATTGGCTTACACCATTAGAGAAATTTGCTCAGCTTGTTGATTATCATATGGCTTTTGAAACTGTCGCACCTCATGTTTGAATTCGCCCCATATTTTTGCTACAGTGAACCAAATTAAGATCATCTATTTACTAGGCCTCGCATTTGCGGGGTTTTTAATGCTGAATAAAAGGAAAACTTGATGGAATTGCCCAATATTATTCAACAATTTATCGGAAACAGCGTTTTAGAGCCAAATAAAATTGGTCAGTCGCCATCGGATGTTTATTCTTTTAATCGAAATAATGAAACTTTTTTTCTTAAGCGATCTAGCACTTTATATACAGAGACCACATACAGTGTCTCTCGTGAAGCGAAAATGTTGAGTTGGCTCTCTGAGAAATTAAAGGTGCCTGAACTCATCATGACTTTTCAGGATGAGCAGTTTGAATTCATGATCACTAAAGCGATCAATGCAAAACCAATTTCAGCGCTTTTTTTAACAGACCAAGAATTGCTTGCTATCTATAAGGAGGCACTCAATCTGTTAAATTCAATTGCTATTATTGATTGTCCATTTATTTCAAACATTGATCATCGGTTAAAAGAGTCAAAATTTTTTATTGATAACCAACTCCTTGACGATATAGATCAAGATGATTTTGACACTGAATTATGGGGAGACCATAAAACTTACCTAAGTCTATGGAATGAGTTAACCGAGACTCGTGTTGAAGAAAGATTGGTTTTTTCTCATGGCGATATCACGGATAGTAATATTTTTATAGATAAATTCAATGAAATTTATTTTTTAGATCTTGGTCGTGCTGGGTTAGCAGATGAATTTGTAGATATATCCTTTGTTGAACGTTGCCTAAGAGAGGATGCATCGGAGGAAACTGCGAAAATATTTTTAAAGCATTTAAAAAATGATAGACCTGACAAAAGGAATTATTTTTTAAAACTTGATGAATTGAATTGATTCCAAGCATTATCTAAAAATACTTTTTGAGTTCTAGTTAATGATTAAATATATTCTTCAACCGTACTGGTCATACGTTTTTTCATTTTGTAAGGCTTGTAATGAGGAACATAACAAGGCTTGCAAACTGCTTCATAGGTTTTGGTATCAGAATGATAATAAAAGCGATCCAGTGGTTCATAGCCATTGCAATGATGGCAATAACGCTCAAAACCCAATGAAGTGAAGATCATCTTCTGCACAAATGCTTGTTTTTTATGTTTTGCTTTAAGTGTAGGTGAGTTTTTGACTTCACAAGAACAGATATAATCTTGGTAGTTATCGAACTCTGGTGCTTCTTGGTGTATGTGAACAAACCGATTTATAACTTTTGGATCAAAAATATTCCATTGTTGGTCATGTTCTGAAAATAGGAAATATCCATCTGCACCTGATGGCATTTCTTTACTGTATTTCGAGTAATGGATAACATGTTTTTCCGTTGGCTCAAAGTCATTCAGGAACATTCTCAAGGTATTGAGGTTCGGGAATTGGACTTTCATTAACTGTGCTTGAGTCACCAGATTGGATCTTGATTCGTAGTTCACCAGAACCATAATTTTACGGCTTTTGTCGATTCTGCCGATGATGTAATTATAGATATGATCAGACATTGTATTTTCTCCTATTCTATAGAGATCCATGTTAAGAACATGGATCATTCCCAAAAAATGCAATGAGATCGTTGCTCTGGTAGCTAAACTGCAATTCGGTGTAGTCCATTTTCAGTGTGCTATCTAAGTACGGTGTAATGTCGAGTTGCACGAATGAATCAATAAATTCACTTTCTGCGCCATACGCATCTATTGAGCCTTTGAACAGCTCCAGTACATTGCATGTTACATAGTCGCCAATTTCTGATTTATGTGTCTTACATGATGGTAGTAGTGCCAAGTCATTCAGGATCACTTGAACATGAGTGCCATCATATGAGCCTTGATATAGGCTGTAATATTTTTCAGGATTCAAGATACATTCAAGAACTAAATCAAAGTTGTTGCTGTAAGAGTTACGCGTAGCGACATATACACTTTCTGCTACTGGCTTTTCGACTTTGGTGAGTGTGATTGAGTCTGAATGCTCATGAGCGAACAAAATAGGGTCGTCTACGTCTTGTTCTTCATCTGGCTCAATGTCCATTAACGCCAAGCGTCTATCTTTGGTTTCTTGGTCGAGAATTTCCCAACCATCGATAGATAAAGTACCGCCGTCAGCAAGTTGAATGAGAACAGGGGTTTCTTTGTCCTGATCTGTATTGTCCAGAATGGTGAAGATCCCTAGTAATCGAACCCATGAAGTGATTAACTGGCAAATGGGTAGGTTTTCATTAATTTCATGGCGATTCTTGCAAGACTCGCTAAACATCGCCAGATTTTCAGGGTGATTAATATCAATATAGACATTGTGCAAAACAGCATCAGCACTGGTGTTGAGAGGTGGTCCCACTTGTTTGAACAACTAAAAGCGTATTTATAAGTGATATTCCGCTCTAGTTAAGCCACCTTGTTTTGTTGGGGTAGCTGATCATAGTAAAACTCATTTGGTGTCATTTTGTCTAG
>NZ_VOYM01000153.1:0-2701 GCF_013420285.1 Acinetobacter sp. YH01019 | reverse complement strand
TTTAGAAAGAGTTGTAATTTCTCCAAAAAGATTGAAAACCATTTTAAAGCCTTCGACTTAACCTTTTTTTACATCAATAATGGTTTCATTTAATGTCAGCATACTTTTTGAAACACCACCAAATTTTAATACGACTTCAAAATCATATAGACATTAAAAAGCCCCATGGTTAGGGGCTAGTCGTATCACTCGCGTGATACTCATATAAGGCTCATCTCATACTGCGTATATTAAAACACATTGACAAAAAAATTTCAGCTTTTACTCAATCATCATCAAGTCAGCACTACTCGCCGATTTTAATTGGCGTAAAGCAAAAATAGAACGTGTATGGCGAATGCCTTTCATTGAATATAATGTTTTACGCAAAAAACGTTCATAATGTTCTGCATTTTTAACGGCAACTTTCACTAAATAATCATAATCGCCTGTCACCAAATGCGCTTCTACAACTTCAGGCATGTTGGCGAGCGTTTCACTAAATTGATCAAGTATTTCATCATCATGGCGTTCTAAAGTAATTTCAATGAAAAACAGCTCGTTAATACCAATGGCTTTGGGATTGATATTTGCAGTGTAGCCATCAATGATTTTCAAATTTTCTAGGCGTTTTAAACGTGTCCAACAAGGGGAGGATGATAATCCTACACGTTCTGAAAGTTGTGCAATTGTGAGTCTTCCATCTACTCTGAGTGCAGATAAAATTAGACGATCAATTCTGTCCAAGTTGTGACGAGTTTCATTCATGCCAAAAAAGAATAAAAATGAGAAAAATAAGTTATAACACTTTTTAAGCTTGAGGATTGTTGAATATAAAGACAGTTAACATTTATCTAAAAATTAAAAAGTAGAGATGAAGAGAAGATGTTAGGTGAGCGTATATGAGAAAAAGAGCCACCCAGCTGGATTACGAACTGAGTGACTTAAAACTTAAATGTGTAATTCTTTTTCAATAATCGGCCATAAATTTTTATGTGATGATTTAAACATCAGCATATGTCCAATCGCTTTATGACCTGTTGCTTTTGGATTTAGTTCAATCATATCTGTTGGTGCATTGGGGTATAAACGTAGTAGATCTTTTACATTGGCTTTAGTCGCAATTTCATCATCAGTACTCCAAACCGCAGTAATTGGGCAATTTACTTGCGCATGAAAATCCTGTTGCACAGTTTTGCCGAGTGCATTGAGGACATAACCCGGTTTACTACAAAATTGAGCCCATTCACGTGCTACGTCTTTAGGCAGGTTTTCACCCATGCCAATAGCATTGGTTGGGCCATAACCTAAGGTATAGCGTGCAATTGGAAAAATTATATTGAACATCACTGGCGCAAGTAATTTGGTGCGACCCTTTAAGTCTTTTACATGACCGGTTGAACCTGAAACGGCTACGACTTTTGCGACCTTATTATAATTTGGAACAATCCCTAAAAGCTGACCGCCAGCACTATGACCCAATATAATCACTTGTGCTGCTTGTGTTTTATTGATGAGCGTATCAATTGCTGCTGGAATATCAAGTTGACCCCATTGCACAATGCTAGCTGTAGATTGCTTCAATGGACCATGTAGTGATTCGCCAATGCCACGAAAGTCAAAAACCAAAACATCATGACCTTGTTCAGTCAACCAAGTTGCATAACTATTGTAAAAGGTCTTGGTAATGCCTGTTGCTGGGCAAATCAAAATAGGTAGAGCATGTTTAGAAGTAGTTTGATGCGGATAGAAACGAGCACTTAGCTCATAACCATCGTTGCAATGTATGGAAAGATTTTCGAAAGAAGACATAATTTCTATCTATAGAAGGTGGTCAATTAAATTATAATTTACATAAGTTCCAAAAAGAAACTTGATTAAAATATGACTCTAAAGTCATGTCAGATCTGAAAATATCAATGACAATGGCTAGTAATGGGAAATTAAATTTAAAAAATAAAGAGTGATATATGGACCTAACTCAAATGACATGGGCTGTCAAAATTGCAATTATTTTTAGTGGGATATTTTTATGGGTAGGAATGCTAACGGGTGTATGGAAATACATTCAGATTCGTAATTCTGAACAATCGAGAGCACACTATTATGTTGATATTGCACATCGAAGCAGCTTGCTTTACGCACCTGCGAGTTTGATTCTTGCAGTTTTAGCATATTTTTCACTATTTTCAGCTGCACTCAATTTACTATTTGTGCTGATTAATGTCGCATTTTTTAGCTTCTCAATATTGAGCTACATATTGCATGGATTTCTAAAAGATACGACTAATCAATTTAAGACTCCGCATATGGTGGGTAAGTGGCATTTACCGAATATATTAATGAGCTTTGCCATGATCTTACTGATTGTTGCGGAGTTAGGTGGAACATTTGGATTGCTGTTGGGTACGGCGTTGAATTTTATCCGTTAATTAATCAATTGATTGTGTATTTCGCCTAATATTATTGTTTTATAAAATTTTATAAATGGATTTGTGCGTTGAAGCTTAAGAAGTATTGAAAACGAAGAGGGGATTTTGATTGAGATCTGATGTGAAGTTTAATGTTTTTTATTTATCATTTTTTTAGTTTTTAACGGCTTTGTTGCACAAAGATTTGAAATGCAAAGCGCCCCTAATTGAGCCAAATTTAAGGCGTAACTTGGGTAAGTGGTCGACCTAATTCCGTAAATCTGTTAAGAACTGCTACACGTGCATGGATC
>NZ_VOYM01000015.1:0-57186 GCF_013420285.1 Acinetobacter sp. YH01019 | reverse complement strand
TGGTTTTAGAAGAAGTTGTAATTTCTCCAAAAAGCTTGAAAACCATTTTAAAGCCTTCGACTTAACCTTCTTTTACATCAATAATGGCTTCATTTAATGTCAGCATACTTTTTAAAACACCACCAATAATCTTTTATCTTTATTCGGATATTTTATTTAACAAGCTTCATTGAATAATTTATTGAATTGAAGCGACTTGGGCATCACAGTTAAAGATTTAAAGCACTTGAAAAAGTCATTTATAAGCTAAAGGGAGAATCTAGTTCTCCCTTTAGCTTAGAGTGATGGTATAGAAAAAATTCAATCATCAAGATTAATAAAAATTATAAGTAAGTCCTGCATATACGCCAAAACCATCTCCCGGTGTCATACGAGCAGGATCATTTCCATTATCGTTATATCCCGGTGTAATGGTCGATGCATACTTTTTGTCGCTGATATTTCTAAAATCCAACCAGGCCAAATATGACTTTTCAGGTTGTATATAACCGAGTGTTGCGCCCCACGTTTGCCAACTATCTACATAAAAACTATTGGTATAATCTGTCGGTGCTTTAGAGGCATATATGGTGTTTAGCCCTGCATAGAAACCTAATGGATGTTGATAACGTAGTTCTGCTTGGTAAATATGTTTTGGAATACCGGCTAATTCATTCTTATGAAACACTGCATCATTTTTATAGTGAAAATCGTTATAGGTATACGATTGCTTCAGATTAAGCTTGCCCAATGCGTCGTTTTGCCATAATGGACTGTCTAAGCCAATTTCTACACCTTGATGAACCGTATCGGATGCATTGCTTTCAGCAATAATCTGTTTTGGATCTGTAGCAATTTCCACCGCTAAAAGTTCATTTTTAACTTTTGCATAGTAATAAGCCACATTCCATGCGCCAACTAAGCTTTGCCCCCGTCCTCCCAGCTCAATTGTATTAGCTGTTTGCGTATTTAAATGAGTCGGTGCGCTTTGTCGTCCCGTTGCTGGTCCTTGATCTACAAAATAATGATTCGATCCCCAAATTAACGACCAAGGATGCGGCGCTTCTAAACTACGACTGATATTTGCAAACAATTGCGTGTCTAGCGTGTATTGATAACGCACACCAAGTGACGGTAAAAGATTCCACTCGCGATTATTTTCTTTTTCACTTTGAACCGGCCAAGTGACTTCACTTTCACGATGGGTATAGGCCAAGGCTAAGCGGCTATCTAACCAAAGTTGTGAGTTGAGTGCCAAGGCATTACTAGCATGTAGTACATAATCCCCGCCTTGATAGGTGTAATGGCGTGTTTCTGTTCCCGTAGGATAATTTCCAATATTTACGCGCTGACGTTCGATGACTGTGCCTGCTGGTAAATGAGTGGTCGTCCGAAAGCCAATCGTGTTTTGGCTCTCCTTTGCCCAGAATTCACGCTGAAACTTATAATTGATTAAAGTACTGACATCATCATAATCGACATCAGTATTGTAATAGCCTTCCTGTAAATCCATTGGATAATGGTGATAGGCCAAAGCCAATTGCAACAGATCGCCATTTTCCAAGTTTACATTGGTTTTATTTGCCAGCCATAAACTTCCCGGCTGCGGACGATGGTTATTTAAATCAATATTACTGGCCACTGCTTGAGTTGGATCGTCTTGAATTTGCTTTTGAGTAAGACGTCCCGGTGTTTGATGATCGGTTTCTCGATAACGCAGATAAAATCGGGTATCAACATTGTCATTCACTTGATAACCGACATTGGTTGCAATGCCCTTACTCTGACTTGAAGAATGATCTTGATAACCGTTATTTTCACCATAGGTTAGAGAAATAAAATAATCCAAATCTCCAATCTGCTGACCTGAGCTTATGGCACTTTTTTGATAACCACGACTGCCCATTTCATGATGCAGTTGCAGTTTTGCCGCGTCTTTACCGATAGGCGTTGCATAATTAATCGTGCCACCCAGACTTAAACCCCCACGCTCTAAACCATTGGCACCACGTAATACCTCAACATGGTCAACCCAAAGTGGTTCGAGCAATTCATACGGCGTACCACCAGGCCCGGTAAATGGAATATCGTCTAAAGTCACATACAGTCCCGAAGCATGGGCGCCCGGTGCACGGTTAATGCCAGAGCCACGAATAGACAACTTGACCCCTTCATTGCCTGAAGATGCTGCATATATCCCCGGTTGATTTTCAAACAAATCTGCATTATTGCTTTTAATGACACTTTGTAGTGATTCTTTGGCAATATAATTGGTTGCCCCACTCAATTTTTCTAATTCTTTTTTCTTTTGAGCCGATGTAGAGATTTTAGCCACATGCACAGTGATCTCTGGCAAGACATTTTCAGATAATCCCGCAGTCGCTGCATCACTTTTTTGATGTGCCAAGGCTGACAGTACCATTAAGCTTAAAACGGAAAGCGGCATTTTATGATTATGAGAAAATTGAGGTACATCCATGATTATGTCTGCTAAGTGAAACTGTATTAACGGCAAGGATTGTAGTGTGTTTTCTCAGCATGTATGTATCAAAATATTTCAAAATTTATAATTTTTACTGATAGCCTATTTTAAATATGTTTATCTAGGCTATTTGTTAAATAAAATAAATCGTATAGCTATAATTTTTGGTCAAAAATATTTTTCTGATTAGTATCAAAATCGTTAAATAAAAAATTCAGCATGCTATAGCTCCTGTTACCGTATCATTGAACCAACTGATAAATGAATAAAAATAAAGATGATCGGCATTAAAAAAGCCAAACCTGATGATGGCTTGGCTTTTTTTTAAATAAATCAATATCTAGCTAATACAGATTTAAAAGCGTACTGACAAACTACTACAGACTTATTAGAAGTTATACATCATGACTGCGTTAACACGGTTATCTTCACCCTTTGTGCTGCCATTCGGTGCGGCGCCAAAAGCTTCACGCTCGCCATATACGTATTCTAAACCTATACTGATTGGCTTCACTGGGCTGTAGAATACATTTGCCCATGCTTGCCACAAGTTCTTATTGGCTTTGGTTTTATCGGCTAATGCGTTGATATAGTCAGCATTATTATCCGCTTTCATATAGCCATAGCCTAAAGTGCCACGCCATTGCGCCGAAAGCTGTTGTGTTAAGCCTATGCTAATGGAATCAAACTCATTGGTGGCAATAATGTCTTTATCCGCATTGGTAACAAAACCTTGGTTGGTCCAAGAAACAAAACTGCTGTCTCCTTTCACATGGTAATAATCAGCATTTTCAGATAAGAAACCATAACCCGGGTGAATCGCTTGTGCGCCGGTTTGTTTGGCAACTTCTAAAACTTTATCGACATTTAAATAGCTTTGACTCGCTGGGGCTTCACCGATGTAGACTGCTTCATCCGCCAAAGTCACATGCAATGAATCACGATCGGCTTCCGAATAGACCGCAACCGATTGGATGCCTAATTTTTTAAGGGTACGAATGACACGACACGCAATTGCACCACGGTTGGCGATTAAAACTTTATTAAACCCATATTTTATAGACATGGCTTATTCCTCGCCTTCACGGATGATCAATTGAATTTTGGTTGGGTTATAGGCATTACATGGGTTATTCAGCTGTGGGCAATTAGAGATCAACACGATCAAACCCATTTCTGCTTTCACTTCGACATATTTACCCGGTGCAGAAATACCATCATCAAACTTCAGATGACCCTCAGAGGTCACAGGCACATTCATAAAGAAGTTAATATTTGGACCAATATGACGCACGTTTAAGCCATGCTTTTTGGCAATTGGATGCTGTGACAGCGCAATCATGAAATTGTTACGGCAACTGTGCATTGGATATTTGTCATGTGCATAACGTACGGTGTTGCTTTCACATGAACAAGCACCACCTAACGTATCGTGGCGACCACAGTTATCATCGTGAATGGTGGCAATTTTATTGCCAAAGTTGGTATATAAAGCTGTGCCTTTTTCTAAATAGATTTGTTGATTAATCGCTAAAGTATCTGTTGCGCTATAACGCTCTTCAGGGTTATTTGCAGAGATAAATAAGGTATCTACCGCTTGATTGCCTTCCAGGTCAACAATACGGAAATACTGGCCTTTTTTGACTTCACACATCCATGCTTCACCGGCAGGACAAACTTCGCTTAAAACTGATTTTTCTAAGCTGTTTTGTAAATTGGCTAAAGCTGTCATGATCATTCTCCCCAATTAAGCGCTGAGTGCGTAGTAACGATTATTGTTTTGAAATGCACGCTGATTTTGCGGACATGAATCACGACACACATCAATGTCGCCTAATGGAAGTGCTTTATATAAAGACAATTGAACATCGGCAGGTGCATATTCAGTGCTATTGTCTAAAGCATGCGGTGCGGATGATAAAAACACCAAGCAATCCATTTCAAAGCGTAATTCAATCACTTGATCGGTATTGTCAGATGCCACATAGCTGAGATTGCCATTGTTATCTGGTTGGACTTTAGAAAACAAATTTAACGTACTGCTGAGGTCTGTGGCAGATAAGCCGAATTTGGTCATTTCAAGCAGTAACGAGTCTTTGCCGTTACGGTACATGTCATTACGCACATCTTGAAATGTTTGCGTGCCAAATTGTTTTTCGATTTGCTGTGCGGTGCTTGGCGCACAGAACGCATCATTCCAGCCATGGTCATCTTTAACAATCGAAATCATCGCGCGACCAAGATCAGATGCAAGGATATGCCCTGTGCTTAAGAAAGCCGTATGTTGCCCTTTTAAGCTGTCTGGCATGTTGTAGCGTTCGAGTTTATCTTCACTATTGACGCAGTACAGCGCCACATTGGCATTTTGACCTAAGGATTTGAATTGTAATACTGCGCCACGCTGAATACGTGCTGACCAGTGATGTCCACCTGGTAAACGTTCAGTCCACAGCGTTTGGTTATTATGATATTCAGTTATGTTTGAGCCCATTTGCTTCACCTCATAAAGGTTTAAAGACAATCTCCCGGGCTTTTATCCCTCCGTGTAGCTTGAGTTTGAAACTTAAGCCGTGAACTCTCGGTCTCGGACATACATGAATATTCATGCATCGGAACCCTAGATCACTTTATGATGGGTTAGATAGATGCAAAGGCTGTGCCAGTTTAGTATTACGGTATTTTTATTTCGTATTACTAAAGATGAGTAAAATACTGATATCACAAGACATAGAGCCAAAGGAATAAGTAAATCATTTGGCTAAAAATGCAATACGGATTAATAAATAATGGAATTAAGAGACTTCCAAAAGAAGATAATTTAGTCATGAGCACTCAAGAGGTGCTTATGCACATAGAAAGTGCAGAATTATTTTTTAAAGTGACTTTTTATCATTATTTTTGTTTTAGCCAAATTTTCGCCAGTTTAACTTTATGAATTTTGCTTCAATATAACGCTTAACGAAAACGTCAAAGCCTGAAAAACGAGCACTAAGCCCAAATAACCAAGGTCGCAGCAATAACTACCCAAAACAGTCCCCAGTGATCGCTTGCGACTAGTTTTTCTTTAAAGAAATAGACTGAAATAAGGAGGCTAAATAATATTTCAATTTGTCCGAGTGTTGTGACCAAAGCAACAGACTGTACACTCATGGCAGTAAACCAGCCGAGTGAAGCAGCAAAACTGCAAAAACTAATTTTAGTAATTAAACCTATGCGCTGAAACATTGCAATGAAAGTTGCGCGTTTAAAAATTCCTAAAAAAAGTAGTAAAACACTGCATTGAATACCAGTAATGCTCACTAATACCCAAGCAGCACGATGTAGAAATGGCAGCATATCTAACTGTAAACTGGCTTGGCGAACCAGTAGCGACGTAATTGCAAAACATAAACCGCTTGCTGTACCAATGATTAAGGTATTCCACGAAAATTTACTATTTTGTAGTCCGCCCTTGCTCAATAAAAATATGGCAAAAGCACCGAGAAAAACACCTGTCCAGGCCAATAAACTTAAATGCTCACCCAGTAATGCCACTCCAATTATGGCTGCTAAAATAGCTTCGCTTTTAGCTAGCCCAACGCCAATCGCATAGTTTTTTTGTTTAAATAACTGAACCATCAATATGGTTGCCAAAATTTGGCTTAATGCCGCAATTAATACATAAAAATAAAATTTAGAATTAAAGCTAACGATGTGCTGAACAGGATACTGGTTGTATAAATAATAGAGATAAAGCCCTGCTAATGGAAAAGCAAAAATGAATCGTGCCAATGTTACGCCATAAGCGTCAACTGTATGACTCAACTGTTTTTGAAATGCATTACGCCAAGCCTGCATAAATGCAGCCATTAAAGTAAAGAGTATCCAGCTCAGCGCCATAGTTTGTGTAAGATCCAATAAGAAGCGGTAAATGTACTCCCATCAATGGAACATTACGAATCAGTTCAAAGAATTTAAGCTCAGATGTTTAGAAAATATTCTCTATATTATTTAACTAAAATTTCATGGAACATGTGCCGCAACCACTGATGGCTGGTTTTGTGATGGCACGACATGTGCCAATATTGTTTTACCCCATATGTCGGAAATGCGATTGGCGCATTAAATATTTTTAAATTGCCACGTGATAGCAAAACTTCACTGAGGTAATAAGGAACGGTCGCAATTGCATCTGTATCTTGTACCACCAAGCCCACACCCAGATAACTTGGCAAACGCATTAGAATGTCACGTTTTAAATCTAAATTAAGCAGCTCATTTTCAATATGGTAATGTCCCATCCCTGCATCAATATCAATATGCGATTCACTAATATATTGCTCTGTGGTAATTGTATCCCCCGTTAAACGCGGATGATCTTTGGCTGCAATCACCACATAATATTGTTCAAACAATTTCTGCTGATAAAAACCACTTTCCAAATGCGGTAAAAATCCAAGCGCCAGATCGATTTCACCATTGGCCATTTGATAGCTGGTTTCAGTGGTAATCGGACGAACATTTAAACGAATTTGTGGCGCATGTTTTTTTAAGTATTGACTAATTTTAGGCAATAAAACCAGATGTGATACGTCAGTCATTGCCAAAGTAAATTGCTGATCCGACATGGATTGGTCAAAATCAATCGTAAAGTTATTAATTGCCTCAACTTTACTTAATGCTTCGCTCACCAATGGAAAAAGCTGACGAGACAACTCTGTAGGCACCATTTCATTGCCCATACGCAAAAATAATGGGTCGTTATAATGTTGTCGGATTTTGTTCAGAATATTACTGACCGTGGGCTGGCTCATTTGCAGATGATCTGCTGCCTGCGAGACATTTTTATACTTATAAACATGAAAAAAGATGCTTAAAAGTTTACAGTCGAGTTCAAACACGAATCCAATTTTCCTACATTTAAATTTCTAATACAGTCCCTGCATCATCGGCGTTCTTGTTATAAATGCCAATATCGAAATATTACTTTTAATGTAGATGAAAAACCATAGTGTCTCAGTAATAGATGATATTTACTTTAATATACGCATCGATCTGCGCATAATGCATGCAGATTGATTTAGGATGTATCATGTTTAAAAATAAAAAGTTGGTTTGTTTCGATTTGGACGGCACATTAATCGACTCCGTTGGTATTTGGAATCAGGTCGATGCTGCGTTAATTCGACAATTATCTAGTCTAGATATCGAACATACTGAACTACAACGCCAACGCGACATTCAGCTTAAATTTTTTAGAGAATATACAGATCCCTACTTAGAATACTGCGGCTTTTTAAATGAAAAATATCACTTTAAATTAGACAAGGCTGAAGTCAAAGAACGTCGCTATGCGATTTCACGACATTTTTTAGATCATGTGGTCGAGCTAAAACCACAAGCAGATGTGCTACTACACCACTTAAAGCAGTTACAAATTAAAACTGCGCTTACCACTACGACTAGTCTTTATAATGTGCAGCGTTATCAACAAAATAATACCCAAATTCATTCTAAGATCGATTTTCAGCAAGATTTTTCGCTCATGCTGACACGTGAAAATGTACAGAATATCAAACCGCATCCCGAAGTTTATTTAAAAGCCATTCAACATTTTGGATTAACAGCTGACGAATGTTTAATTATTGAAGATTCACTCATTGGCATTGAAGCTGCGAATCAAGCAGGCATTGAAGTCGTCGCCATTTATGATCAATACTCGCAACATGAGCTAGCGCAAATTCAAGCCAAAGCGGATTATTTTGTACAAGACTTTGCAACATTAATTGATTATCTTCAGCGCTAAACTTTTAGCATGGCTTTTTCAATTTTAGATGCTAACAATAAGAAACTCAAGCTAAAGAAGCCCGAATTAATCGGGCTTCTTTATTTAAAAAATTAAATACTTAAGCTGATTTCATGCTGCCTGTTTCTTCAAATTTTGCATGCCAAGACAAGGCTTCTTGCAAAATATGCGGGGTTTGACCGCCACGCTCACACGCACGTTCAAAATAACTGAGTAATGCTCCGCGATATTCAGGATGCGCACAAATTTCTATGACTTTACGTGCACGCTCACGTGGAGATAAACCACGTAAATCTGCTAATCCTTGCTCAGTCACAAGCACATCCACATCATGTTCTGTATGATCGGTATGGCTCACCATTGGCACTACCGATGAAATTGCACCGCCTTTCGCCATCGATTTAGTAACGAAAATGGCAATATGCGCATGGCGAGTAAAGTCACCAGAACCACCAATACCGTTCATCATTTTGGTGCCGGTTACATGCGTTGAATTGACGTTACCGTATATATCAAACTCTAGCGCGGTATTAATCGCTATAATCCCCAAACGGCGGATAATCTCTGGATTATTTGAAAGCTCTTGTGGTCGCAACACGATTTTGTCTTTGTATTGATCGAAGTTATTCATCACATGCTGTGCACAAGGCTCAGATAAAGTCATTGAACAGCCTGAAGCAAATTTCATTTTGCCAGAATCAATCAATTGGAATGTACAGTCTTGGAGTACTTCAGAGTACATTTCCAGGTCATGGAAATTTGAGTGTTCAAATCCAGCAAAAACAGCATTAGCAATTGAGCCAACACCTGACTGAAGCGGTCCAAGATTTTCAGGTAAACGCCCTGCTGCAACCTCACCTTCAAAGAAGGTAATCAGATGCTGTGCAATCGCAAGTGTTTCAACATCAGGTTCATCCATTTTAAACTGGGTATCAGGCAAATCATTCAATACGATTGCTGAAATCTTTTCTGGACTCACGTGGATACCCAATGTACCAATACGATCACCCGCTTGGGTTAAAGGAATCGGCCCACGATTTGGACGAGCTTTAGGAACATAAATATCATGCACGCCTTCAAGCACAGGATTAATCGTGTTATCGATTTCAATAATCACATGATCAGCCATTTCAACGAAATTTGCTGAGTTACCACATGAACCTGTTGGAATGATTTGACCATCTTCAGTAATGGCAGTAGCTGCAATCACTGCAACATTAATACGCGGTAAATTATGATGACGAATGTTATCGGCCATTTCAGACAAGTGTTGATCGATATACATGACTTCGCCAGCATTAATGGCTTTACGCAGGCCTGGATCGGCTTGATATGGATATCGACGTTCAATCGCATGTGCTGCATTTAAATGGCCGTCAATACTATTTCCTAAACTTGCACCTGTTGCTAAGGTAATGCGTAAAGGATGCGAAACTGCATGATCTGCTAATGCTAACGGTACTGTTTTGGCTTCACCTGCGCCACCAAAACCACTTAAACCTACAACTGAACCATCTTGAATTAATTCAATGGCTTGTTCAGCAGACATAACTTTGTCGCGAAGGGAGAGTAAGCGAATGCGATCTAAACCGTTCATAATCAAAATCTCAAAAATAACATCTCAAAATAAACATCTATAGGTCGCCATCCCAGCGAACTGAAATGGCTTTGTTATTGCTTATCTAAAAACTTAGTTATCTAAAAATGATAATTGAGGACAATTACGCAAGTTCAACCGCAATTGCAGTTGCTTCACCGCCACCAATACATAGTGCTGCAATACCTTTTTTACCGCCTGTGCGTTTAAGGGCATGGATCAGCGTCACAATAATACGCGAACCTGAAGAACCTAATGGGTGACCTAATGAACAAGCACCACCATTTACGTTTACTTTTGCTTCATCTAGGTTAAACCCATCAATTGCCAGCATCGTTACCATGGCAAATGCTTCATTCACTTCCCAAAGATCGACGTCTTTGGCATCCCAACCTGCTTTTTTCAACACTTTTTCAATTGCGCCAACTGGCGCAATAGTAAATTCAGATGGATGCTGTGAATTCGTAGCATAAGCCACTACTTTTGCAACAGGGTTTAAGCCACGTGCAGCTGCAATTTCTTCAGAAGTCACTACCAATGCAGAAGCACCATCAGAAATTGAACTTGCATTCGCTGCAGTAATGGTGCCGTCCTTTTTGAACGCAGGGCGCAACGTCGGAATTTTTTCTGGTTTGGCATTTAATGGTTGTTCATCTGTATCAACAACCACCTCACCTTTACGTGATTTAACTGTAACTGGCACGATTTCATCTTTAAAGAAACCACCATTAATTGCAGTCACCGCTTTATTTAATGAGTTAATGGCAAAAGCATCTTGCTGTTCGCGTGTATAGCCTTTCTTATCCGCCATTTCTTGAGCAAGAATACCCATCGATAAACCTGTTTCGGCATCTTCCAAACCTTCTTGGAACATGTGATCGGTTGTTTTACCATGCCCCATACGGTAACCGGCACGAGCTTTTTCTAAAAGGTATGGCGCATTTGACATCGACTCCATACCTCCAGCAACAACGATGTCTGCTGAACCTGCTTTAATCGCATCGGCAGCTTGCATCACGGCTTTCATACCTGAACCACAAATTTTGTTAATGGTGGTTGCACCTGTTGAGTCTGGTAAGCCAGCCAAACGCATTGCTTGACGTGCAGGGCCTTGTTTCAAGCCCGCTGGAAGTACACAACCAAAAATAACTTCGTCAATATCTGTTGGCTGTAAGCCAGCGCGCGCAACAACTTCTTTAATTGCTGCTGCACCTAATTCGGGAGCGGCACAAGATGAAAGTGAACCCTGAAAACCACCCATCGCTGTACGAACGCCATCTAAAATTACAATCATTTCTTATTTCATCCTGTTTTAAATCTTTTTTGACCCTGGAGGCATGACTGCCTCCACGATGTTTCCATCTTAATGCTTTAAAGTGTGCTTAGCCTACATTTAAAGGTATGAGGCTGAAGTAATAGTCTTAAGATTGAGCAGTAAAGTATTCTTCTGGAAGCTGCATTACTAGCTCAGAACCTGACTTGATACGTTGTGCACGCGCTGCAAGATCTGGCAATACTTTTTCGACATAGTAGTCTGCAAGAACCAATTTATTTTGGTAGAAGCTTTCAGTCTTTGCTGCCGCAGCTTTGCTGATACGGGCAAACATGTAGACGAAGCTGAGTAGCCCAACTGCGTGTAAATAATCTACTGCTACAGAACTTGTAAAGTCAGGTGTTGTTTTAGACTGTTCAACAATAAACTGAGTTAATACTTCTACTTCATCAGAAACTTGTAGTGCAGCAGACTTCACTTTTGAATCTGACATAGTTGCAGCAAATTCACGGATTTCAGTTAAGTATTCTGCAATAAATGCACCATTACACTTGGTGGTTTTACGACCAATTAAATCAATAGCTTGAACACCGTTGGTGCCTTCATAAATTTGTGAAATACGTAGGTCACGGATACATTGCTCCATACCCCATTCACGAATATAGCCATGACCACCAAAGCACATTTGCGCTTCTAAAGTCGCCTGTAAAGCGGTATCCGTTAAGTACGCTTTGGCAATAGGTGTAAGCAATGCTACACGGTCATTGGCTTTCTTCACGGCAGCTTCATTTGTCGAGTATTTTGTAATGTCGAGTTGTTGACCCACGTAGACTGCAAATGCACGTGAAGCTTCATTGTTGGCACGTACGTTTAATAACATACGACGCACATCACCATGCACCAAAATTGAGTCTGCTGGTTTTTCAGGAGATTGAGCACCTGTTGCAGAACGACCTTGTAAGCGGTCAGTCGCATATTGTGCTGCATTTTGATAAGCAAATTCTGCTGCACCAATACCTTGAATACCCATGGATAAACGTTCGTAGTTCATCATAACGAACATTGCAGCAAGGCCTTCGTTTTCTTTACCGACGATATAACCTTTCGCGCCATCAAAGTTCATCACACATGTCGCTGATCCTTTGATACCCATTTTGTGTTCAATCGAACCTGCTGAAACTGCATTGCGTTCACCCACTGAACCATCAGCATTCACATGGAATTTAGGCACAATAAACAGTGAAATACCACGTGAACCCGCAGGCGCATTCGGTGTTTTAGCCAATACTAAATGAATAATATTTTCACACAGGTCATGTTCACCACTGGTAATGAAGATTTTTGTACCTGTAATATTGAATGATCCGTCATCATTCGGCTCTGCTTTGGTTTTAATAATCCCTAGATCAGTACCTGAATGCGGTTCAGTCAAACACATCGTCCCTGACCATTCACCTGTATAGAATTTTGGTAAATACGTTTCTTTTTGCTCTTGGGAAGCACGGTCATTAATGGCCATACCCGCACCTACAGTCAGTAGTGGGTAAAGCATGAATGATGGGTTCGTACTCCAAATCATTTCATCAGCAAGAACAGTCAACATTTTCGGCATGTTTTGGCCGCCCCATTCTTCTGAAGCACCTAAACCCACCCAACCGCCTTCAGCGAATTGTTTGAATGCATCTTTAAAACCTGTCGGAGTCGTCACAACACCATTGTTAAACTGTGCACCACCTTCTTCATCAGCAGTACGGTTTAGATCAAGAATGACATTTTTTGAAAATTTAGCCATTTCTTCAAGAATGGCATTTGCTGTTGCCATATCAATATGAGCAAGATTTTCATTTGACTGCCAGAACTCATCCGCATTGAATACATCATTTAAGATGAAGTCCATGTCCTTTAACGGCGCATTGTATATTGGCATTGTACTTTCCTTTTCTACAGGCTTTGTCATGTACTTTGACAAAGTACTTTTTTAAAGTTGCATGCTCCCGCACTAAATAAAAAAATTATTTTGTGTGGAAATTCTTAAAAATCTGTTTATTCATTTGGGCACCGCTTTAGTCTGCAGATGTCCTGTTTTTACCGACTAGATGATTTCTATCATCTGGATTTGATCGCAGCATTTTTCTATTACAAATATATAAATTTGTTGAAGATATTAAACTCGTATATTGAATAAAATTAAAACCAAACATAATGATTACCCATAATCATGTTTAATCCAAGTTGTATAAATAAAATACCAACCATTACAGTTCAATTAAATGCTGCTTTTGTTGTAAAAGCGAAAAGACAATAAATTAAAAAAATAAAAAATGGAATTTTATTTAAAAAAAATGACCTCTAGGGTTCAGTTTTATTGACATTAAAACGCTGCTATGAATTGTTTATCTTTCACACAAATCACTAATATGTTTATTTTTAAGCCAATTTATGTCAAATTCGAGACCATAGTGGAATGTGAAAAAACACAGGTCTGGCATATGCTAGACCTGTTCTCTCTTCAAAAGTTTATGGAACAACCAACATGAGTTCAGTACGCCAACAAAATTTTATCCTGCGCAAGGAAAAAATTTTAGCCATGGCAGAAACCCTGCTATTGGATAATAATCAGGACATCACCTTAAGTGAGTTGGCCTGTGAACTGGATATTGCAAAAGGCACCATCTATAAACATTTTAAAAGTAAAAACCAATTATATTTAGAACTAATTATTTTAAATGAAAAAAGATTATTAGAAATTTCAAAAAAATATAATCACGATATTAAAACTTATGTTTCTCAATATATGCTTTATAATATGTTGAATTCAAATCGAACGATATTATTACATGTCATTGAAGAACGTCTAACCAATAATGAACGTAAACTCAAAGAACTATTTGAAGAGCTTTATCGTGTACGTGAAGAACGCATTATTGTAATTAAAGACATGACCAGTGATTATTTAAAATCACTTGATAGTGCAATGTCCATTCGAGATTATTTATCTTATATCTGGACTGTGACTTATGGTGCTTCACTTCTACTGAATTCGACACATTATCAAAAATCGATTGGTTCACGTGAACGCTTAATCAAACTGTATATTAACCAGGCCTTAATGACCCCAGACAAAATTTCTGCGGTATAAAGTCTGCTTACAACTCAAAGGGTTAGGTTACTCGTTAGCATCTATAAAAAAGCCAAACATGATGTTTGGCTTTTTACATTCACCTAATTAAATTATGCAGAAACTGGTGGAAAACCATCTTCAGTTAATGCTGCAACAATTTGATCATCTGTAAGTGTTGTTTCGACTTCAACCAATTTGCTTGCCACATCAATATTCACCTTAGCATTGGCATCTAATTCCTTAATCGTTGCTGTCACGCTACGTGCACAACCACCGCAAGTCATATTTTCAATACGAAATTTCATCTTTATATCCTCTTTCAAATGCGATCGACCTAACTTAAAAGTTTGATTACTAGAAAGTTCGCGTCTGATCTTTCATTTCTCATGATTGAACATTTATGTATACACTTTAAAGCTTGCCATGATGGTAAGGTCAAGCGCGGATTTAGCTTATAGATAAGCAAGTATTTGTAGCTATACCTATTTGTGCTGACAGCAATTAACAACACCTTTTTCAATCTGATTCAAAATATTGCATTCTGCCTGCTCATTACCGGCACAGCCATCTACAGAGTTCTGTAAAATTTGTACCATCGCTTGTAGATCTGCAATTTTCTGATTTAAAGTTTCAATATGCTTTAAAGCAAGTTGCTTAACTTCCGCACTTTGACGGTCGGTATTTTTCCAAAGCCCCAATAACTCTTTCATTTGCTCGGAAGAAAAGCCCAAATCACGTGCATGACGTAAAAAGCTCAAGGTTTTCACATCAGCTTCGCTATACACCCGATAACCCGCATCTGTACGTTGTGCATTATTGAGTAGCCCAATACTTTCATAATAGCGGATCATCTTGGCGGAAATCCCAGACGACTTTGCAGCTTGTCCAATATTCATCTTAAGACTCCTTAAATATAGGGCCTTGAAAGGCTTTTAAACGTAACGCATTTGAAACCACAAAGACTGATGATAATGCCATCGCACCTGCGGCAAACATTGGTGACAGTAAAACACCAAAGAATGGATACAACACACCTGCGGCAACAGGAATGAGTGCGGCATTATAAACAAAGGCCCAAAATAGATTTTGCCGAATGTTATTCATGGTCGCAGTACTCAGTGCAATTGCTGTTGGCACCATTTGTAAGTTACCCGACATTAACACCACATCAGCCGCTTCAATCGCCACGTCTGTACCTGTTCCAATCGCCATCCCAACATCGGCTTGTGCCAAGGCAGGTGCATCATTAATACCATCTCCGACAAAACACACTACTCCATGTTCTTGCTGTAGTTGCTGTACAGATTGCACCTTTTGCTCAGGCATCACTTCTGCAATCACATGATCAATTTTCAATTGCTTTGCAATAGCCGCAGCCGTGTGTCGGTTATCACCGGTAATCATCGCAACTTTTAAGCCCAAATCATGTAAAGCTTGAATTGCTGAATAGGTCGAGCTTTTTATTGGATCAGCGACCGCAACAATCGCGGCAAGTTGTTGATCAATAGACACATACAATGGTGTCTTACCTTCTGTACCCATAATTTCAGCTTGTGCTGCAAATACCGTAGTATCTAAGCCCATTTTTTGCATCAAATGATCGGCACCAATAAAGAGTTGTTGACCATTCACTAATGCTTGAATACCTGCGCCTGTCACCGAGTCAAAATTTTCTACTTCAAGCAGTTGTATATTCATATCCTGCGCGGCTTGAACAATGGCATAGGCAATAGGATGTTCCGACTTGGCTTCAACGGATGCAAGCATCTGAAACACCTGATCCTTATTAAAACCCGTAGTCACCTCAAAATCAGTCAGCGTTGGCTTGCCTTCAGTTAAAGTTCCAGTTTTATCCACGGCAACCACTTGGGTGTTTTTAAGCTGTTGTAAGGCTTCACCTTTACGAAACAGCACACCCAACTCTGCACCACGACCTGTCCCAACCATAATCGAGGTTGGTGTTGCCAAACCCATCGCACATGGACACGCAATAATCAGTACCGCAACTGCATTGACTAATGCATAAGTCAAACTTGGTTCAGGGCCAACAAAGTACCAAATGAGGAAAGTCACCAAGGCAAGTGACATCACCACAGGAACAAACCATAACGTGACTTTGTCGACTAAGGCCTGAATCGGTAATTTTGAACCTTGTGCCTGTTCCACCATATGAATAATTTGCGCCAAGACAGAATCTTGTCCAACTGCGGTGGCTTTAATTTTCAGATGCCCATTTTGATTAATCGTGCCACCCACAACCTGATCACCCACTTGTTTTGCTACAGGTAGAGGCTCACCACTGATCATGGATTCATCAATATAACTGCTACCAGCAACTACTTCACCATCTACAGGGCAACGTTCACCTGGACGAATTTCAATCAACATACCACTTTGTACATCAGCAATAGGCATATCTACAATACTACTCGATTGCTCAACGCGTGCCGTTTTTGGTTGCATACCGACTAAATACTGAATGGCCTGTGAAGTTTTTCCTTTGGCTTTGGCTTCCATAAAGCGACCCAGCAATATTAAAGCAACAATTACGGCAGCTGCTTCAAAGTAAACATGCACGGTGCCTTGCGGTAATAATTGCGGTGCAAACGTTGCGACACATGAAAAACTAAACGCAGCCAACGTACCCACAGCAACCAAAGAGTTCATGTCGGGTGCGAGTCGTGTCAAGGCTGGAATGCCATGTTGATAAAAACGACGCCCCGGAAATATCAACACTAAAGTGGTCAAGACAAATTGAATGTACCAACTATTTTGCGTACCCAAATTATGCGCAATAAAATGATGGAATGCCGGAATCATATGAGATCCCATTTCCAGAATAAACACAGGAACAGCTAGTACCAAAGCAATAATCAAATCACGCTTTAATAGTCGAGCTTCATCGGCTTTCTTTTCAGCCAACGATGGTTGCTGCTCCGTTACCAATGTTGCTTCATAACCGGCTTTTTTTACCGCAGCAACCAGTTGCTGTGTTTGACTTGCAGGGGCTTGAATAAAGGCTTTTTCATTAGCTAAATTCACTGTAGCGTGGCTTACACCACCAACTGCCTTTAGTGCTTTTTCTACACGCGCTACGCAGGATGCACAGGTCATACCCTCAATATTCAATTCAATATTGGGCTGAGCAATTTGAAATCCTGCTTTTTCAACGGACTTGACCAACTCAGTAGTGTGTACTGTTTCTAAAGCAGTTACGGTGGCTTTTTCGGTGGCTAAATTGACCTTGGCATCAATAACTTCGGGTACTTTTTTTAAGGCTTTTTCTACCCGCGACACACAAGAAGCACAGGTCATGCCTTCAATATTTAACTCAATTTGTTTTTGCGCCACACCAAAGCCTGCTTTTTCCACCGCTTGAATGAAAGCAGGATAATCTAGTGGTAGCTGACTTTGAATTTGCGCTGTTTCAGTGGCTAAATTGACTTCAGCATTGCTCACACCATCGACTTTTTTTAAAGCTTTTTCTACACGTGCCACACATGAAGCACAGGTCATTCCTTCTATGGCAAGTTTGCCTTCAAAAAGTTTATTTTCTGTTGAATCATTCATGACAACACCCTAATGATATTTATCTGTTCTATGCATAGCTTAAACATTACTATTATGGCAAGGTCAAGGTTTTTTAATGCGTCATTTTCCTTTTTTAATACCGACAGACATGACAGTGTGTAATTGAAAAAAATTTCAATGCCTACATAAGAATAATCAATAAAATTGAATAATGACTATTCATTTAGTTATTTTTCTTATATTAATTCTATACATTGTCTCATATTTCAGTAAGATAGAAATTCGTTACAACCAAAACGATATTCCTATTTTTCGCATGTACAAACTGTCGAACCTGTGCTTCAACTGCGCCTATTTGTTTGCTTTTTTATTTCTAATACTGAGTTGGAGTTTAGATCACATTGATGTTTGGCTCACTCAAGTTGTGATTCCTGCTGTCACGGTCTGTGTGCTTCTTGGTTTTCTCTTTAAATACATTGCAACAACGTTTGGATATAAAGCAGCTGAAACAAAAAAGCCAAATGCACCTTTAAATATGAAGGCATTTATAAAAAATACAGACCTGACTTTAAATGACGAAACACATATGAAAAAAACATCGCTGTTAAATAATCAGGACAATGATGCAGCCTAGCAAAATCTACCTTGCAATATAAAAAGCCCATTCTACTGAATGGGCTTTTAAATCTTTCTAACTCAATTAGTCAGCACTAATATCTTCAAATAACACAGAAGAAAGATAGCGTTCGCCGCCATCCGGTAAGATCACGACAATCGTTTTGCCTGCATTTTCAGGACGTGCAGCCAATTTTGCTGCAGCAGCCATTGCTGCACCACTTGAAATACCGACTAAAATACCTTCTTGAGTTGCCGTTTTACGCGCCCACTCAATTGCTTCAGTACTTTCAATGCCCATGACTTCATCTACAAGCTCAAGGTCTAAGTTACCCGGAATGAAGTTTGCACCAATTCCTTGGATTTTATGTGGTCCAGGTGTCAAAGTTTCACCTTTTTTCGCTTGTGCAATAATTGGTGATTCTGCTGGTTCAACAGCTACAGAGTAGATTGGCTGATTTTTCACTTTTTCAAAGAAACTTGAAATCCCTGAAATAGTACCACCAGTTCCTACACCTGAAACTAAAATATCGACTTTACCGCCAGTTGCATCCCAAATTTCTGGGCCTGTGGTTTGTTCATGAATTTTAGGGTTCGCTGGGTTTTCAAATTGTTGAGGCAAGTAATATGTTTCTGGATGCTCTGCAACTAGGCGCTGCGCTTCCTCAACCGCCCCTTTCATGCCTTTAGCAGGTTCAGTTAATACTAGGTTTGCACCAAATGATTTCAGCACTTTACGGCGTTCAATACTCATGCTTGCAGGCATAGTAAGAGTAATATCATAACCTTTCGCTGCAGCAACAAAAGCTAATGCAATACCTGTATTACCACTCGTTGGCTCAACTATATGCATGCCTGCTTTAAGCAAACCTTTAGCTTCTGCATCGGCAATTAAAGCGGCTCCTACACGACATTTTACTGAAAATGCAGGGTTACGACTTTCAACTTTTGCAAGAACCGTTGCTGCAGATTGAATGGCACGGTTAATGCGCACTAAAGGTGTATTACCAATAGCTTCTGCATTGTTGCTATAAACCGCGATACCTAAATTGCTAGGCACTGGAAATGATGAATCTGTACTCATGAGTATATTCCCTGATGTATTTGTATTTTAAACGACCTTTAGATCATACAACCATTTTTCAACTGTGCATGTCTTTTTAGGCTAAAGTACTCTATATAGGAGTATTTTTTGTTAATTTGCACTAAAATCAAGCAATAAGCTTAATTGATGAACTAAAAGATAACATATAAATATTATTGATACTTATTTTCACTAAAAACCATAGAAATTGTTTTATTTATTCAATGTATTAAACAGCGATATCCGTATACTTGAACTGTTGTTAATCCTATGGACCTTCCCAATGAATACCGATCTGGAAATCACCTCAATGCGTGATTCTGCCGAATTAGTCGTGGGCGTTTTAAAGTCGCTAGCCAATACGGATCGTTTACTTATTTTATGTCATCTGGCACAGCAAGAATTAAATGTGTCTCAGATTGAACAAATTACCGATATTAAGCAGCCGACCCTATCACAGCAGTTAATGATGTTGCGTAAAAGTGATGTGGTGACCACGCGTCGTGATGGTAAGCAAATTTATTACTCAATTAAAGATGCCAATTTGGTTGAAGTATTAAATACGTTGTATCAATTATATTGTCACCCTTCATTAAAGCATTAAATTTTAACGCTTTAATTACTAAATGCTGTTCCTGTACCAATAAAAAACTAAAACAGTGAATAGCATTTTATCCATTCAGATTCTAAAGAGTTCCGAATAATTCAAATCAACAATATCAATTGATTGTCTTAATCTTTCACCTATACAACAACCATATGTAAAATTTAAACAACACAAACTTAACAAGCTAAAGACTTCTTAGCACTTTTTATGCATAATATATACGAAATTGTGATTTAGAATTTTATATGTCAGATTTAAACCACCGTGTACTTGATTTTCTACCCGCTTGGGCATGGCTAAAAGCTTACACACCTGTCAAATTTAAATCTGATGTATTGGCTTCCTTGATTGTGATCGCCATGTTAGTTCCTCAAGGCATGGCCTATGCCATGCTTGCTGGTTTACCTCCGATTATGGGTTTATATGCCAGCATCCTCCCGATGATTATCTATGCCTTCATTGGTGGAAGCTCAACTTTATCCATTGGGCCTGTGGCCATTATTTCGATGATGACCTTTGCGACTTTGAACCCTCTGTTTGAAGTCGGTTCTCCTGTTTATATTGAAGCTGCAACCTTACTGGCATTAATGGTGGGTCTAATTTCATTACTATTGGGGCTACTACGTTTTGGCTTTTTAATTCAGCTCATTAGTCACCCAGTAATCAAGAGCTTTATTATTGCCTCAGCTTTACTGATTGCATTAGGTCAATTTAAGTTTTTGGTCAATGTGCCATTAAAGGCCAATAACATCGCTGAATTTATAATTTCATTATGGCAGTACTTGCGTTTTAGCCATATCAACTCGTTGCTCTTTGGTATTTTAGCGATCATTTTTTTAGTGTACGCCCCTAAAATTTTGGCATCACAGGCGATACAGTCACGTCTTGGTTCAACTGCATTTTTATCGAAAGCACTGCCCCTGATTTTAGTCGTTATCTCCATTGCCAGTGTGATGTATTTTAATTTACAAGATGCAGGCATTAAAACGGTAGGAGAAATTCCATCTGGATTTCCTCCTCTAAGCTTTCCGCATTGGAACTGGGAATTAGTCAAAACTCTCATACCCGGCGCAAGCATGATCGCCATGATTAGCTTTGTAGAATCCTTATCCATTGCTCAAGCGACTGCGTTACAACAACGAAGTAATTTAAATAGTAATCAAGAATTAATTGCCCTTGGTTTAGCCAATTTAAGCGCGGGGGTGAGTTCTGCATTTCCCGTAACGGGTAGTTTGTCTCGAACAGTGGTGAATGCCGATGCCGGTGCAAAAACGCCAATGGCCGGTATTTTATCATCATTATTAATTATTTTAGTCAGCTTATATTTCACGGGATTTTTTCGTGATTTACCTTTAGTGATCCTTGCTGCCACCATTATTGTTTCTATATGGAAATTAGTTGACTTTAAACCTTTTTTAGATACATGGCGCTATTCAAAAGCCGATGGTATTGCGATGTGGGTGACTTTTTTTGGCGTGGTTTGTATCGACATTTCGACAGGTTTGATTATCGGGATTGTGTCGACATTCATCCTGATGCTGTGGCGGATTAGCCGTCCTCATATTGCAGTCATTGGTTTGGTGGAAGGCACACAACATTTTAGAAATATTCAGCGTCATCATGTCTATACGGCACCACATATTTTATCTATGCGTATTGATGAAAACCTTACTTTTTTAAATGCCAATACCTTAAAAGGCTTCCTCATTAATGAAGTGAGTCAAAATGAAAAATTGGAGCATGTCATCATTAACTGCTCAAGCGTCAGTTCAATTGATTTAAGTGCTTTAGAAATGTTGGAAGATTTAAATGCCGAGCTTTCAAAACTCAATATTCGACTACATTTTTCAGAAATTAAAGGCCCAGTTATGGACAAATTGCAGCATTCAAAACTGTTAAAACACTTGAGTGGGCAAGCATTTCTCACACATTATCAAGCCATTCAGGAGTTAGATGCATCTCATACTGAATACCAAATTTAAACTTTTTTCATGCTTATTATTTAGTCAACTTTAATTTATAAGTTATGAGCATATTTATAAAATTGATTTAAAATATAAAAATTGACTTTATAAAACAATGTTTTATTTTTAAATAAAATTATTTTTTAAGCATTCCACATTTTCGTATAAAATATGTGGCTAATTTTCATCAATTTGTCATAGTAATTCTGACAAGGCTCCCCTATGTTTTCAGCATTTACACGCTTGAGTTTAGTAACCCGAATTATCATCGCCATTATTTTAGGTGTATTGGTTGCTGTTGTTGCTCCTGGCGTTGCACCATATTTAAGTTTGCTTGGTGATTTATTCATTAAGGCATTGAAATCCGTAGCACCAATACTCGTATTTGTACTTGTGCTGTCATCCATTGCAAATTTCAAAGTTGGTAGCAGCAATGCATACATTAAACCAATTATGTTGATGTATGCTTTGGGCATGTTCTTTGCTGCACTCAGCGCAGTGATTGCAAGTATTTTTTTCCCAAGTACATTAATCCTTGATGTTGCTGCAGAAAATCTTGTTCCACCAGGCAGTCTTGCTGAAATTTTGAAAAACTTATTATTAAGTTTTGTGGCAAACCCTGTCACTGCTATTTCTGAAGCAAATTTCATTGGTATTTTGGCTTGGGCTGTTGCCTTAGGTATCGCATTCCGTCACGCATCGGACACGACGAAATCATTTTTATCTGATGCAGCTGAAGCGGTCAATAAAGTTATCCGTTTAGTAATTAACTTTGCTCCAATTGGTATTTTCGGTTTGGTTGCAGTTACCTTTGCAGATTCAGGTCTGAAAACACTGGTTAGCTACGCTCACCTATTGGCTGTGTTAATTGGCACTATGTTCTTTGTAGCATTGGTCATTAATCCAATGATGGTGGCGTTTATGACACGCTCAAATCCGTTCCCATTGGTATTCCAATGTTTACGTGAAAGTGGTATCACTGCCTTCTTTACACGTAGCTCTGCTGCCAACATTCCTGTGAACTTAGACCTTGCGAAGCGTCTAGGTGTACCTGAATCTACCGCAAGTGTTGCGATTCCTTTAGGTGCTGCGATCAACATGGCTGGTGCGTCAGTTACGATTACTGTTTTAACACTTGCTACAGTTAATACTTTAGGTATTTCTGTTGATTTCACAACGATGTTGATTTTATCTGTGGTCGCAACTGTGTCCTCTTGTGGTGCTTCTGGTGTTGCTGGTGGTTCATTGCTATTAATTCCAGTTGCATGTGGTTTGTTCGGTATTTCAAGCGATATCGCTATGCAAGTTGTTGCCATTGGTATGGTGATCAGTGTGCTACAAGATTCGACTGAAACTGCATTAAACTCTTCGACTGACGTATTATTTACTGCTGCAGTTGATCGTGGTTTAAGATAATATCCTGATATTGGATATATTTAAGGCGAAAGTATGCCTTTTCAAACTTTACCGTTGTGGATACAACTCGGGGCTTTTTTTCTTGCAGTCAATGCGGGAATGATTAATGTACTCGGACTGGTGACCGTATTACACCAGTCCGTTTCACACATGACTGGTAATGTCAGTATGCTGGCTATGGCGATCCTCGATTGGCAGCCTGCCACCATCTTGTATTTAATACTGGTCTTAATGTGTTATGTAATCGGTTCATTTTATAGTGGGCTGATACTTGGAAATAGTCACTTCAGCTTAACGCGCCGTTATGGTGTGCCTCTAAGCTTGGTGGCTTTTTTTATTGTCCTGTGTTGGCTACTCCTGCCATTTTTCCCACGTTATGCATTACTTTGGGCATGTGTGGCAATGGGTGTACAAAATGCAATGGTCAGCCACTATAAAGGCACAATTATTCGCACCACACATCTATCGGGTGTACTGACAGATCTAGGTTTAGCTTTAGGCTATAAAGCACGTGGCTTAGAAGTCGAATCTAAGCGTGTCATTTTGCACTTACTCATTTTAATTGGGTTTATTGTCGGCGGGTTACTTGCCAGCTGGCTTTATCCTTATTTAAAATTAAACGCATTCCTTATCCCTGCCGCATTAAGTTTAATCATGAGTGTGGTGTATTGGGTCATCTATTTTCATTATCGACATATACACGATTAGTTGGAACGTATTATGGTTAAAAATGCATTACAGGCGCAATTGCTTAAAGCAGGTCTGGTCGATAATAAAAAGGCAAAAAAACTGTCTAAACAAGCTGTACATGAAAAACGTACAGGTGAAAGCAATGAAGCTGAAATCAAAGCGAAAATCGAACAAGATCAGCAGCAAAAAATGGCAAAAGATCATGCCTTAGAGCAAGGTCGTAAAGCAGTTTTGCAAGAAAAAGAATTGAAAGCTGCCATCATGCAAATGATCAATCAGCACAAAATTCGCGATACCAATGGTGAGTCAACGTATCAATTCATTGATGATAGCAAAATCAAAAAAGTCTACATTAATCAGCAAATTTACAACGCGCTGGTTGCTGGTAGTCTTGTTATTGCACGTGAAAATAGTAGTTATGCTTTTTTACCAAAACCACTTGCAGATCGTATCAATACGAAAATGGAAGGCTTTATCATTGTTAATAATTCAGAAAACAATGAACAAACAACGGATGAAGAAGATCCGTATGCAGCGTACGTCATTCCTGATGATTTAATGTGGTAATTTGCGATAATTTTCTTTAAATCAAATAAAAAGCTCCTTTCATAGGAGCTTTTTATTGTGTATTGAACGATGAGTTTAATTTAAAACTTCAGTGAGAAAATCCTGCAATAAAACTTGAACGTCTGTAGATGATTGATCATCTAAAGCATTATTTAAATAAGACGGCCATTCGTCCAAATTATAAATTACAGTATTTAAAAATTTTGCACTTGGGATATCTTGTAGATGTTTTTTTGCCTCAATAATCTCTTCAGCGTCTGTCCCAATCGGTATTTTATTTAATACAATATAAATCTGTAATCCTGTATTAAATTGCTTTATCGCAATAGCCAAAGCTAACATCTCTTGGACTAACCGCGTATCTTGCTCCGTCAAACCTGTTGGAATAATTATTTTATTCGCATGTTTTAATACCGATCTTAGCGCATTGGAATCATGTCCATGAATATCAACAACAATATTGGCATAGTGGTTTTTCAAATGTTGAATACGTAAATCTAATGTATTGCTATCACTTTCTACTACATTGATATGTTCAAAACCGAGATGATTATTCTGTTGCATTGCCCACTCGTAATTGGCAGAACTTAGATCAGCATCCAATAGAATCGTCTTATTTAAAATTGATAAAGCCTGACTCAAATATTGCGCAATCGTTGTTTTTCCTGAGCCTCGTTTTAAACTTGTTACGACATAAATCCCCATAGTGTCCCCCTAAAGAACCAAATAAAAAAATTGAGTGAAAATTATTGATTATTATTTATTCACTCTTTTTTTATGATATTAAAATAAATTGATAGAAATGAATTTCAAACTTTGACTGTTAATTCATCGATATGGCTTTAAATTTGTTGAAACAACTATTTTCAAATATTGATCTTAGATTGGGTCACTTAGTTGTAATTATATGAATGACAAATGTGGCCAATCCGTAAAATTTGATTGTATAAACTTGCATATAAAATCTTCAATATTAGAATCTTATCAATTAATCAGTTTACACATTTAACGTTATTCAAATTTAAAGAAGGGTTATTTTGGAAAAATTTCAGTTTATACAAAATATTCAAGATTGGTCAGATCAATATCCATGGCTAGAAATGCTGAGTTCGCTTGGACTGGTATTAATTTTTGCCATTCTTGCAAACTTTATTGCCAAACAAATTGTTGTACGTGGTATTCGTAAATTGGTCTCAAAAATGACCTTTAGTCATAGCCAAATTTTGTCAGAACATAGTGTGATCAAACGCTTTGCCAATATTGTGCCCGCTATTGTGATATTGAATGGCATCACAACCGTTCCACATTTGTCGGATAAAGTTGAAACGGTAATTCAAATGGCCTGCCAAGCCTTTATTTTTCTAACCATTGCACTAGCAATCTCAGAATTACTCAATATTTTTAACCTGATTTACCAACGAAATCCGAAGTCTAGAAATAAGCCGATTAAAGGATATCTGCAACTGGTCAAATTAATCATTTATATCGTATGTGGTTTGATGATTTTAGGTACTTTCTTGAAAAAGGACGTATTTACTTTATTGGCTGGTTTTGGTGCTATGGCCGCGGTATTAATGCTGGTCTTTCAAAATACAATTTTATCCTTGGTGGCATCCGTTCAAATTTCATCCTATGACATGGTGCGTATAGGTGACTGGATTGAGATGCCTTCTTTAAATGCGGATGGCGATGTCATTGATATGTCATTACATACTATTACGGTACAGAACTTTGATAAGACTTTCACCACAATTCCAACCAATAAATTGGTGACAGATACTTTTAAAAATTGGCGTGGTATGGCACAAGCTGGGGTGCGTCGAATTAAACGCTCAATTTATATTGACCAAAGCTCAGTGCATTTTATGACACAAGACGAGCAAAATAAGCTCAAGGATTTTTTATTACTCGACCAATATCTAGACACAAAACACGAAGAGTTGGCTCATTTCAATCAGCAACTTTCAAATCAATCGCAATATAATCAAAGACGTTTAACCAACTTAGGGACTTTTCGGGCCTATGTTGAGTTTTACTTAAAACAACATTCAGGCATTGCTCAGCACCAAACCATCTTGGTTCGCCAATTACAAAGTACCAGTCAAGGTCTACCGCTGGAAATTTATGCCTTTAGCAATACTATTGCATGGAAGGACTATGAAGCAATTCAATCGGATATTTTTGATCACCTCATTGCGATTATTCCTGAATTCGGCTTAAGTGTGTATCAAGCGCCTTCTGGTTCGGATTTTAAACAAATAAACCAATGGTCTGAATCGAGTCAACAGCCTTAATCTAAGGCTGTTCGTTTTCAAAAAAATTTAACAAATTGAATGAATATTCATTTTTCATGATTGATTGAACAATTTTGTTTTATATTCTTAATGTCTAGATTCATGCGCTATTTCTCACATTCATCTAAAAATCAAAAATATTTCAGCTAAAACTGTATACAAAAATGGTGTATTTTATATATTATTTGTAAACAAACGCATAAAAAAGCTTCTAAAATAGGAACTTGATCATGGAAGGTACCCCAAACCCTTCTCATAAATCAGTTAGAACACCATCAGAAATTTTGTTTGATTCAATGAATCAATCACCGGTTAAGCACACCCTAATAAAATCAGAAGCCTGCGATGTCCATAGCCGTGAACACATTGAAAATGCTCTACGCGATCCGATTGCACGTATACCGAGTCAATTTAAAAGCGCTTTCCATAAATTTTTATACTACAATCAAAAAAAATATTTACAGCAAGTAAATCATTTTGCTCAATTGGCGTTTTTAATTTATTTTTGGGCAGATCGATACGTTTTGCCGGATGTAGAAGTACTGTCTGGTGTGATTCGAGTCATTGCAATTATTGGTGCGTTTGGACTTAACTTTTTTTTATTTAAATACATTCGGCGTATTCAGTTACTCGATATGGTTTTGCCTTATGCGACCTGTCTATCGGCTATACTATGGTTTGAAATTCTACTCAACTCCAGCAATGAAGCTGTATATACATATCAATATGCAGCCGTTATTTTGATTGTTTTAGGCAACCTTAGTATACAGGTACATTTTCGTCCGGCTTTACTCAGTTCTGCAATGATTACTGCGGCAGTTTTGTTTGGCGTCTGGCGTCTTAATGTCCTCAGTGACTTTATCATTTACCTATTTGTATATGTTCCCATCTTACTATTTAGTATTTATATATGCTGGAACAATACTTTAAATTCACGTAAGACATTCTTACGCGCACTGCTTGATGATTGGAATTATCATACATTACGTAAGTTAGCGCACACTGATGAACTGACTCAAATCAGTAACCGCCGTCATTTTGTGCAATCAGCCAATCGAAAAATTAGAGAGACACCGCATATGGTCAGCACCAGTTTACTAATTTTCGACGTCGATCATTTTAAACAGATTAATGACGCTTATGGTCATGACGTTGGTGATCAAGTCCTATGCTGTATTGCAGAAGTCGCTCGTCGAGAGATGCGACATAATGATATGTTAGCGCGTTTTGGCGGTGAGGAGTTTATTGTTCTACTACCCTATACTGTACAAGCTGATGCGCTAAAAATTGCAGAACGTCTACGCTATAAGATGGAACAACAATGTTTAAATATCAATGATCAAGAATTAACGTTCACAATTTCTGTAGGGGTTTCTAAATTGGATCCTAAACATCCGAAATTAGACCAACTTATTAAACATGCCGATATTGCTTTATATGAAGCCAAACACCAAGGCCGAAATTGTGTTGTTCATTACAACACTATGAATCAGAGTGAACAACTTGTATAAAACAACAAGTAAAACGACATGGTTTAACTGAATCGAATCAATTACACTCATCGGTATTGATCAAAGATTCGCTGTCTTAAAATACTAGGTTGTTTGCATGTTTAAATGGTTTGAAAATTTAGTCGATGCCTATCCAGAAAAAAATTTGCATCAGCCCTTGCCTACGAAATTTTTCCCCTTTGTTTGGCAAGCAGCATCTGGTGTAAAACGCTATTTACTCATATTGGTACTCTGTACCGCTGGTGTAGCTAGTTTTGAAGCCTTACTTTATTCAAAAATCGGTGAATTAGTAAATTGGCTTAGCCAATCACAGCCTGATACTTTTTTACAGCAGCATCAAACCAATTTAACCATTTTGGCCTGTATTTTACTGACCAATATCTTTTTCTCATGTCTACAAACCATTATTAAGCATCAAATTTTATACAGTACCTTCCCAATGCGTTTGCGTTGGAGATTTCACAATTTACTGTTAAAACAAAGTTTGGATTTTTTTCATAATGATTTTGCTGGTCGACTCTCTGCAAAAGTCATGCAAACCGCATTGGCCGTACGTGAATTTTGGATCATCTTGGGCGATATGGTTGCCTATGTGCTTATATATTTGATCTCTATTACGATTATTTTAGGTGCTATTTCGCCCCTTTTAATTATTCCCTTAATGTTGTGGTTGGCATTATTTATTGGTTCTGCAAGTTATTTTATTCCGCAGCTGAGTAAAGTTGCTAATGAACAAGCCAATGCACGCGCTGTCATGACAGGTCGTGTAACTGATGCCTATACCAATATTCAAACAGTAAAACTATTTGCTCATGCTGGTCGAGAAAGTCAGTATGCTAAATCATCCATGAAAGAGTTCATGACCACCGTCTACAAGCAAATGCGATTGGGTGCAAAATATAACATCACTACAAATTTGCTTACGATTGTTCTATATGGCGGAGTATTGGGAACTGCCATTTGGCTATGGATGAATGGCCAAGCTGAATTAGGCGTAATTGCTGCAGCGACCGCCATGATTTTAAAACTGAGCAGTATTTCAGAATTTATGATGTGGCAAACATCTGCTTTATTTGAAAATGTCGGCACAATTCAAGATGGCATGCAAACCATGGGACGCCGTATTAATATTCAAGATAAACCAGACGCTAAAGAATTAGTTGTGCCTCAAGGTGAAATAAAATTTGAAAATGTGAATTTTGCCTACAACGATAAAAACGTTATTGATCAATTTAACCTGACCATTCGCCCTGGTGAGAAGATTGGTATTGTGGGTCGCTCTGGCGCAGGTAAATCTACATTAATACAATTATTACTGCATTTTTATACTATTAACCAAGGTCGTATTTCGATTGATGGTCAAAATATAGAAGATGTGACACAGGATAGTTTGAGAAAAAGTATTGCACTAGTCACTCAAGATACCTCTCTTTTACATCGTACCGTCGAGGAAAATATTAAATATGGTCGTCCAAATGCGACGGATGAAGAAATGTATGAGGCTGTACGTAAAGCCAAGGCGGATGAGTTCATTCCACAATTAGTCGACTTACGTGGTCAACGTGGTTATGACGCATTTGTGGGTGAACGCGGTGTAAAACTTTCAGGTGGTCAACGTCAACGTATTGCCATAGCGCGAGTATTCCTTAAAGATGCACCAATTTTAATTTTAGATGAAGCAACCAGTGCCTTAGATTCAGAAGTTGAGGCGGCGATCCAATCTAGTCTAGATGATTTGATGCAAGGCAAAACCGTGATTGCAATTGCCCATCGCTTATCGACAATTGCACAAATGGATCGTCTTATTGTTTTGGATGAGGGAAAAATTGCTGAACAAGGTACACACGAAGAATTAGTTGCATTAAATGGAATTTATGCACATTTATGGCAACGCCAGACTGGCGGATTTTTAATAGAACAACATAAACCTGAAGCAAAGGAAGATTAATACATGCTGTACTTGGAAGACTTAAAAGTAGGTGATCGTTTCGTCAGTCGTGAATATGAAATGGGTATTGATGAGATTAAGCAATTTGCAAATGCTTATGATCCGCAAGAATTTCATACAGATGAGGAAAAAGCTGAAAAACACCCTATTTTTAAAGGCTTGGCAGCAAGTGGCTGGCATACTGCAGCTGTCACCATGCGTCTTTGGACAGAATGTTTCCCTGTGGCTTATGGTTTGATTGGTTCCGAATCGAGTCTCCGCTGGCCACGACCAACACGGCCTGGAGATAAATTACATGCTGAAGTAGAAATTGTAGCAATTACGCCATCGAAAAGTAAAAACGATCGCGGCATCGTAAGTTATGTTACGCAGGCTTTGAATCAAAATGGCGATGTGCTGTTTATGTCGACCACAAAAATTGTTGTATTTAGTAAGACCTTCAAAGCGGAATAGTCAGTGAATTACAAGTACTTTACAAGTTAAAATTCAATCGATATAAAAGAAGCTAAGCAAAGTTTGTCCAACAATTTTTGTAGGATGCAACTTGATTTCATGCCAATATAGATTTGAACACAAGAAAAAACCTGCATTGCAACGGAACGCTATGAAAACAATTACTTCCCGTCAGGATCAGGGTATACCCGGCGTTTATGGATTGCTCCTTTTAGATGTTGTCTCACGTTGGGGCTACACCGCAGAGACATTATTTGAACCGTTTGGGCTCAATAGTGAGCAACTTGCTGAACCTGATTTTCGCATTCCGACAGCGATAGCCAACCAGTTAGTTGAGCATGCATTAAAGCTTACGGGTGAACCGACTCTAGGCTTTCACCTCGGGAATCAAATGCGTATTTCCATACATGGTTTTATTGGTTATGCCATTATGACTGCACGGGATATTACGGATGCCTTGGTTTTAGCAAACCGATTTATACAGTTACGTATGCCCTTTTTGCAATTGTTTTTTTCTACCTTTGGCAGTAAAGCGACTATTCAATTACAAACTGATGTCACCTTAGAACCCTTACGTACCGAAATATCTATTGCGTTGATTTTTGGCATGATCAGTATGGGAAAAGCCATTACCGGTGTTGATTATTCCGCCGGTGAAATAGACTTCGATTTCCCACAGCCAGAAGGTTTTGAACGTTTTATTGCAAAATATCCACGTCACCAGTTTAGATTTGATCAACCTCATCTATTACTCAGTTTTGATAAACAATATTTGGGGAATAAATTAGTTCATGCTGACCCTATTGCGAGTCAAATTGCGATTAACCAATGTGAAGCCGAACTTTCAGCCTTAGGTGAGCGTCATCGTATTGCGATGCGTGTACGAGATATATTAACCAATTCTGAACAACACTATCTAAGCATTGAAAGTGTTGCTGAACGTTTACATATGTCTGATCGAACTCTGAAAAGACAACTGGCTGCTGAAGGTACATCATTTTCGACTTTAGTGGATGAAGTTCGCTATCGGCATGCAACCTCACTATTGTCTCGTACAGACTTTACCCTTGAACAAATTGCAGATGAATTGGGCTATAGTGATGTTGCTAATTTTAGCCGTGCCTTCAAACGTTGGAGTGGTCGAAGCCCAAGCAATTGGCGTAAAGATCCGTACTTATAAGTCTTTTGTTTTGGATCAAAAGCATGTATAACTCATGCGAAAAATGAATTTAATGGATTTAAGGAGTTATCAATGAATCATCCTTCAGATTTGAAGTACGCAAGTACACATGAATGGGTGCGAATTGAAGGTGACCTCGTTGTTACTGGTATTTCTGATCATGCACAAGATGCCCTAGGTGATTTAGTCTATGTAGAAGCACCTGAAGTAGGTAAACACATTACTGCGGGTGAACAATCTGGTGTGGTTGAATCAGTAAAGACAGCATCTGATATTCATGCTCCGGTTTCTGGTGTTGTGGTTGAAGTAAACCCTGACCTTGAAGATGATCCGGATTTTGTCAATGATGCACCTTATAGCAAAGGCTGGATCTACAAAATTAAACCTGACAATATTGCAGATGTAGAGGCTTTACTTTCAAGCGAGCAATACGAAGCCGGTCTTTAAGTTCAAAGTATCAAATTGAATTTTAAAAAATCAGTCATTTCGACTGATTTTTTTATTATTAAAATAACTTCAGATAATCATATTTTGATATTTTTTTATTTTTTATTCATCATATAAATAAAATATGATAACTAATTATTACATTAGTTGACTTTTCATATATAATGGTTAAATTATATTCACCCCACCTTCATTTGTGTAATTCAAAAATAAGCTACCTCTTAGCATCCCTATAATCATAAGCACAGATAAGGTCTAAAGTATCTATACGCTGGTGCCCCATGACTGATTTCAATGCTGAAGCATTATGGAATAAATCCTTTCTATTATGTTTAGCAAACAACTTGTTTCTATTCATCTTTTATTTTGCACAAACCACTATTTTACCGATTTATATTGTTAATGATTTAGGTGGTAGCTTGTCACAAGCTGGCCTTGCAATGACTCTATTTATGGCATCAGCAATTGCAATCAGACCATTTAGTGCCTTAATTATCGAAAAATTTGGCGCGAAAAAAACGCTTTATGTGTCTGAAACTATGTTTTGTTTATTATGTTTTGCTTATTTATTTGCAGACAACATGAATTTTCTCATGGCGATTCGCTTCCTACACGGAATTTGGTTCAGTATTTTAACTACGGTAACGATCCCTATTGTAAATGACTTTATTCCAGCCAAACGTAAAGGTGAAGGCATGGGATATTTCTTGGTCTCAATTAATTTAGGGATTGTGCTTGGACCATTAATCGGCTTGAGTTTAATCCAACATATTTCATTTGCTGCTGTATCGGCTATTTTGACGGCTTGTGTAGTGTTGGGCTATATCTTCTGTTTCTTTATTCCACTTGCCAATAAACCTCTGTCAACTGCTTCAGTAGAAAAGAAAAAGCTCAGCATAAATGATTTTATTGAATTTAAAGCCTTGCCTATTGCATTGATGGCAATGATGGTGTCTTTCTGTTATGCCAGCATTATGTCATTTATATCAACATTTGCAGAATCGAAACACTTATTGAGCTATGCTGGGCTGTTCTTTGCTGTATTTGCCATAGCAATGATGAGCTTACGTCCCTTTACTGGTAAAATTTATGACCGTAAAGGCCCGAGTTATGTCATTTATCCCGCATTGTTATTATTTGCTGCTGGCTTATTTGTACTGAGTCAGATCGAAAGCCTCACTGGCTTTATGTTTGCTGCCGTATTAATTGGTATGGGTTTTGGTTCAGCCCAACCATGTTTACAAACAATATCTATTCAACGTTCACCAAAACACCGTATTGGTCATGCAACATCGACATATTTCACTTGTTACGATTTAGGTATCGCGATTGGTTCATTGGCACTCGGCATGGTGATTAGTGATGCGGGTTATAGCTTGGCGTACATCATTTGTGCCCTTCTCATTCTTGTGAGCTTGGTTTATTACCGTTTGGTGATTGTTAAAAAAGCGGCTACTGCATAGACCGCATATTCTATAGAATAAAAAAGACCTAAAAATTTAGGTCTTTTTTTGTTCAGATTAAGCTTCTGTATTTTCACTCGCTTCTGCTTCTTCTTTTTTCTCTTCCACCATACTAAATCCCTGAGCTGCATTGGCAGAACTAGTCGCACGTGTACTCTTCAATTTAATCTGTAAACGAAGTTCGTTGGTCGAATCTGCATTTCGTAATGCTTCTTCATAGGAAATTGCACCATCGTTATATAAGTCAAACAAAGCTTGGTCAAATGTTTGCATTCCCAGTTCACGTGACTTCGCCATAATTGGCTTTAACTCATGAAAATCACCTTTTAAAATGAGATCGGACACCAATGGCGTATTCAGCATAATTTCAACTGCAGCGCGTCGTCCTTTACCATCTTCAGTCCGAATTAAACGCTGTGAAATAATCGCTTTCATGTTACAAGACAAGTCCATCAACAATTGATTTCGACGTTCTTCTGGGAAAAAGTTAATAATACGGTCGAGAGTTTGATTGGCATTGTTTGAGTGTAAAGTACCTAAACAGAGATGACCGGTTTCGGCAAAGGAAATCGCATGTTCCATGGTCTCGGTATCACGAATTTCACCAATTAAAATAACATCTGGAGCCTGACGTAAGGTATTTTTCAGTGCGTTATGCCAAGAATGGCAATCCACGCCAACCTCACGGTGAGTAATCATCGACTTTTTATGTTTATGTACGTATTCAACGGGATCTTCAACCGTGATAATATGACCCGCTGAATTTTCATTTCGGTAATCAATCATAGCTGCTAATGAGGTTGATTTACCTGAGCCAGTTCCACCAACTACTAAAACAAGCCCACGTTTTTCCATAATGACATGCTTTAAAGAAGCAGGTAATTGTAACTTTTCAAAATTTGGAATTTCAGCAGTAATGGTACGGATGACCATCCCAACGTGAAGCTGTTGTTGAAATACATTGACACGAAAACGTGAAACATTCGGAACACTAATTGCAAAGTTGCATTCAAGTTCAGTCTCGAACGCTTTACGTTGCTTTTCATTCATTAAGCTATAAGCAAATAGCTTGGTTTTTTCAGCATTTAATTCTTGTTGTCCAAAGGGTTTCATTAAACCTTGATGCTTAATACTTGGTGGAAAATCCGCTGTAATAAATAAATCTGAGCCACCATATTCAACAACTTTAGTTAACATATGGAACATAAAACGACGTGCTTCTTCAAGCAGTTCAGCGGTATACATATTTCTCCCCAACGCATAGTTAATGCTTCAACTTCAAAACTGAATTATTATTTGTTTTGAATTTAATCACAGTTTATTGTGCATAAGAAAAACAAAATATACAAACCTAAATCATTGAATTAAATAATTTAATTAATTTTTAATGAGAAATTTATCACACTTTTTTATTCTTCTTATTACATTGCTTAAAATTTACGTGGGTACAATGCGTATTTAAAATATTGCCCCAAGTACACATGTTTTTGGGGCATAAATTCATAATTAACTTTTAAAAGCTTTAGGCACTACGCTTTAAGCTCACAGTACGTAAATCATTGGCAATTTGCTGAATTAGAGTGGTTGTTTTATCCCAACCTAAACATCCATCAGTTACAGACTGTCCATAAGTCATATCACATGAAATTTTCTGATTTCCGTCCACCAAATGGCTTTCCAGCATTACACCACGAACATGTGTTTTTACTCTTTGAGCAACGATTGTGCGTAATACTTCGGGTTGTTTCAAAGGATCTTTATGACTATTACCATGACTACAGTCAATTACTAATGCAGGTAATTCGCCTTTGGCTTTTTCTCGAATTTTCTCGATTTCAGCCAATTGGTAATTTGGGCCAGAGTTTGAACCACGTAGAATTAAATGTGCTTTAGGATTACCCACAGAGTTTAATACACATGGTAAACCACTTTGGCTCATCCCCATGAATTGATGCGAATTTGACGCCGATTGAATCGCGTCGAGTGCAATTTGGATTGAGCCATCTGTACCATTTTTGAAGCCAATGCTATACGGCATATGACTTGAAATTTCACGGTGAATTTGTGATTCACTCGTACGTGCTCCAATTGCACCCCATGCTAACAAATCATCGAAGTATGCTGTCGCTATAGGACTTAAAATTTCAGAAGCAATCGGCAAGCCTTTTTCTATAATTTGTAGGTAAAGCTCACGTGACTTTTCTAAACCAAGTTGCATATTCGATGAGCCATCTAAAGTTGGGTCATACATATAACCTTTCCAGCCTACAGTGGTACGCGGTTTTTCAATGTATGTACGCATTACGAGGAAAATCTGGTCAGAAACTTGTGCTTGGAGTTCAATTAATTTTTCAGCATATTCTAGTGCTGCGATAGGATCGTGTATTGAGCATGGCCCAGTTATAACCATGAGACGCGGATCAACGCCATTTAATATATTTTCTATGGTTGTTCTATGTTGTTCAATCTGTGCTGCTAAGTTCGCTGATAATGGGAGTTGTTTTTTCAGCTGATGCGGCAAACTTAAAATCGTTTCTGTTGACGAAGTTGTAGTCGCTTGAGTTTGTTGTAAAGCAGTATTTAAAGCATTCATTGATTATTTCCTTTGGACTGTTTCTATGACAGTCCGATCTTTTATCTGAGCGTTGTGGGACTTAGGGATTGCAAGGCATTAGACATAGACTGACTAAAGTAAAACCAATAAGAGTTGCTAAAATATGAAACGTTTAATGTGTACATGTGAATTCTCCAAAAAATATATAAAAATCAAGACATAAAAAAACCTGACCAGGGTTGCCGATCAGGTATAAACTTGGTGGGCAACCATTTCTTTGCCCGAATGCATTCAGGCAATTATCTAAATTGCCAAAAATAATACGATACGTTAGAAGAAACTGGCTGCTTAATCATTTTGATTTCATCAAAAAAAGTTGCTTGTCTGTAATTTAAAATACGCTGTATTCATTACTTTGACAATAGCTTTTTAAAAATTAATTACATTCAATCTCCAATATTTACAGCTTTAAAACACTCGATTTGATTTGAAAAAATTGATTAAAAAAACAACTTTCGCTAAAATTTGAAAATGTGTCAGTCAAATTATGACTTTCCCTTTCTGTCCCATTCGAGTATCTGCCAATGAAGTAAGTCCTGTTTTTCTCATCATTAATTTTTCCATTTTTATGATGTGCAAACACATGACGAATAGCTTCATCACACTTTGAATATTTTGAGTTATTTTCTTATTTTTTATAAAAATTAGTTATTGTTTTTGCACACTTTTGCTATCGCAAGATGCACGTATGACGCGATCCGCATGTATTGTGAGTAAGCTCAGTTTAGAGTTTTCATCAAAAACATTATTCAAAAATCTTCAATTGAATCTAGCTAAACAACAGTTATCCGCTTGTATTGGGCGCAATGGTTTAGGTAAATCTTTAATTCTACAAATTTTACATTTTCAAAGTGTCCATGATATTCCCTATGAAGGAGAAGTTTCATGGCAAATGCCGCATGCTTATCTATCTCAATTTTCAAGGCTTCAAGCCAATACCATTGCCGATGCTTTAGGTGTAGACCTGTTATACCAAGCTTTTCAGCGTATTGAATCTGGTATCGGTCGTTTTGAAGATTTTGAAATGACTGAACATCAATGGCATTTACCGCTACTGTGGCAACAACAGTTATTAAAAGCAAATCTTCCGACACAATTAGATTACCCAATTTCATGCCTAAGTGAAGGTCAAAAGACCAAATTAGCGCTGTGTGCCCTTTTTGTGAAAACTGATCACTATTTACTCCTTGATGAGCCCAGTAATCATCTAGATTATGCATCACGTCTATGGTTAATTGATTGTTTAAAAGCACATTCTTCAGGTGCATTAATCGTTACTCATGACAGAGCATTGCTACAACATGCAGCTCATATTTACGCGCTCAATGAGCATGGTATGTCAAGCTTTTGTGGCAGCTATACTGATTATACTCAACAACTTAACCTACAAAATTCGGCTCTTGAACGCCATGTTCTATAACAAAAGCTTGATTTAAAACAATTGAAAAGACAACAGCATGAAATAAAAGTTAAAACACAAAAAAGAGTGCAACAAGGACAACAACTTCGTTGCTCAAAATCTCAAGCTAAAGTGCTACTCGACTTTAAAAAAGAGCAGGCAGGCCAAAGCTTATCTACCATTCAAACTCAGCAAAAAAAGCAACTAGAGGAAAAGAAATCGCGACTTTTAAACACTCAAAAGCAGCTCGAGCAGTTCAAAAATCAGCAATTTTACTTAAATCATCATGCAAGTAGATCAGGTGAAATTTTAAGAGTAAATAATTTCAAGCTGCCACAAACCAAACATAAGCCTATTCATTTTGGACTGATGTCGGGTGAAAAAATCCATTTACGAGGCAGCAATGGAATTGGTAAATCAAGATTTTTAAGTTTTTTAAATCAATATGATGCACAATTGAATTCAGATATTTATTTATGTGTCAGCACACTTTATTTAGATCAAAATTTTAGTCAGCTAAAGTCCGAATTGAGTGTTTTAGACAATTTGGCAAAGTTCAATCCTAAAATTTCTTCAACAGAATGGCGAAATCAGCTCGGTCAGCTCAGAATTCGGGGAGATAAATCAGAACTTCCAATTCAATGTTTAAGCGGTGGTGAGCGATTAAAAGTAGCTTTACTAGGTTTAAGTTTTTATGCCGAAAATATTGAGTTATTGCTTTTAGATGAACCAGAAAATCATTTAGATATTGAATCTAGAGAACTATTGGCGAATGCTATAAAAACTATTCAGGTGCTGTCATTTTGGTTTCGCATGATGCTGAATTTGTTCAGGCTTGTGGAATTCAAAACTATGTTGAAATTGAAGATTCAAAAGAATAGCTCTTACGCTATTCTTCATGAGACGCGTAAGGAATAAAAATACCGAGTATGTACAACACACTCGGGTTAACTAAAAATAGATCTATCTTATTTAGATAAATTTAGATGAATGATGCAATTTATACATTCATGCTTTGATGCCTATAAACCTATTTTATTTAATAATTGATTTTTCAGGCTCTGTTGAAGCTTGGGTAAACGTTCTTTAAGTTCCGAACGCCTGTCATTTGGTAACGAACATTTAGCGAGTTTTACCCAAACGCTTGCGAACTGTTTCATAAAACTTGCCTCATTATAATGGATACCGTATTCCGCGCAGAGTGCTTTAATCTTAGGTGCAGCTTCAGCATAACGATTTGCAGGCATATCCGGAAACAAATGGTGTTCAATCTGATGGCTTAAGTTACCACTTAGAATATGCAGCCATTGTGTTCCGCTAAAGTTACTTGAACCACGGATCTGACGTAAATACCATTCTGCACGAGTTTCATTGTCAATATTGTCCATTTCAAAATTTTCAGCATCTTCAGTGAAATGACCATTAAATATGACTGCTGAAGCCCACAAGCTACGAATGACATTCGCTACTGCATTGCCAGCAAACACAGGAATCGCATTCGGCCCTGCAATCAATGGAAAAAATACATAATCTTTCACGACTTGGCGCTTAATTTTTTGACGTACATCCGTCGCATCTTTCCAGACCTCCTTCCATGTTTTGGTCTTATAGATCAGGACATCCTCTAAATGTAAGCGCTGTATACCGACGTACCATTCAAAAAACACCATCAATTGTATTGCCAGTGGAATATTAAATAGAAAACGCGGCTCCCATTTTTGCGCTTCACTGACACGTACAAGCCCATAGCCCACATCATGATCCATACCGACGATATTGGTGTAAGTGTGATGTACATAGTTGTGGGTGTATTTCCAATCTTGACCTGTCGCAATGGTATCCCAGTCATAATTCGCGCCACTTAAACTTGGGTCATTTAGCCAGTCAAACTGACCATGCATTACATTGTGACCCAGCTCCATATTTTCTACAATTTTAGACACACCGAGTAAGCCAGTCCCAAATAACCACACAGGCGGAATCCAGCCCCCGAACATCAACATGCCACGTGAGGCAATTTCACTATAACGTACAAAGTTTCTTATTTTATAAATATAGGCAGCGTCTTTTTCACCAACACTATCCATAATGTCACGGCGTATTTGCTCTACTTTTGCGCCAAACTCTTCCACTTGCTCAGGTGATAGATAGCGTGATTTGCTGTTTTGATGCACGCTGTGATCTATATGTTTCACTGACTGATTCATGGTATTTCCCCTGTTTCTTTTAATTCTTCGTTATTGATTTAGAGTTGAATACGTACTGGACTGATTGCCTGAGAAATACACAGTTTAATTTGTGTATTGTTGGCATGATCAATTTCACCTGTGAGCAAGTTTTTAACTGAACCTTGCTGTTTGGTACACGAACAAGTATTACAAATACCCATACGGCAACCATGTGCTGGTTTAAGTCCCGCACGTTCTGCACTTTCTAATAAATTGCCTGTAGCCATGAAGTCTTGTTGTGCCAAGCTAAAGGTCACAGCCTGCGCCTCTACAGTTACGTCAACTTGCAGTTGGAAAAATTCAGTTTTTAGTTGATCGAGCAAACCCTGTTCCGCAAATATCTGCTGAATACTTTGCATCATTGCACTTGCACCACATGCATAAGTCTCACGCTCAACATAGTTAGGAACCATATGCTGTAGTAGTTCTTTGCTTAAATGTATCGGGGTCTTTAATGTATTAACTGCATGAAAATTTAAATTTTTACTTTTTTCAATTAAAGCTTTGATTTGGCTGTAATAAGCATCATCACGGCTAAAATATATAAGATCGACAATACGGTTTTGTGAAGCCAACTGCTTTAATAAAGCAAAAATAGAAGTTATGCCACTGCCAGATGCCAGTAGTAAAACAGGTTGATCAAGAGTTGAAGTCAAAGCAAAATCACCTTGGGGCTGTGATAATTCCACGATGTCGCCCTGTCTAAGTTGGCTTAATACATTCGAAACCTTACCTTGCTTTTTGACTGCTATAACCACATGACCTTGAGGATTGATTTCCACAATACTGTAACTACGTTGGTGACGTACGCCAGCATGTACAACGGTAACCAGAACGCATTGGCCTGGAATATACTGTTGAGCATTGAAATTGTGGTTGGGTTGAAAACTCAGCTCATAAAACTCTTGCCCTATTTGACGCTGCGTCACTAACTGTGCTTTTACTTTTTTATATGCCCAGATTGCATCAAACTTTTCTGCGATAAAATCAATAAAATCTTCCCGGATCCATTCTGGTTTATAGTTCCTTGTTGTCATATTTACCTTGCCCAATGTTTTAATATACATTTGTTCATTAATTTAGGGTTACATTAAATTTTGACAGCCAAGTTCTCCATGTGAATAGAGGACAAAAATTATCATTTGGCATTTTTCATCATTTTTTGTCTAACAATATGTCACTTTATGCAAATCCAAATTTTTACTTTTGCAATTTTTTCAATGACATAAAAAAACTAGGCCTCAGCCTAGTTTTTTTCATATATCCGATGATTAATTTGTACTTACACTCTTACAGAACAAATTATTCAAAATTTAGTCTTCGAAATGTACAACAGAACGAATCGATTTACCTTCATGCATCAGGTCAAAAGCTTCGTTAATTTTGTCTAGGCCCATAGTATGAGTTACAAATGGTTCTAGTTTGATGTCACCATTCATTGCCTCTTCAACCATACCAGGCAATTGTGAACGACCTTTCACACCACCAAATGCAGTTCCTTTCCATGTACGACCTGTTACAAGTTGGAATGGGCGAGTCGAAATTTCCTGGCCTGCACCCGCTACGCCAATGATGACAGATTGCCCCCAACCACGATGCGCACATTCGAGTGCAGAACGCATAACATTGGTATTGCCAATACATTCAAATGAATGATCTACACCCCAACCTGTCATTTCAACAATAACTTCTTGTACAGGACGATCATGGTCTTTTGGATTAACAAAGTCTGTAGCACCAAACTCTTCAGCCAACTTGAATTTTTCAGGATTGGTATCTACTGCAATAATACGACCGGCTTTAGCTTTTTTCGCACCTTGAACCACAGCCAAGCCAATACCACCTAAGCCAAATACGGCAACTGAGTCACCTTCTTGTACCTTAGCTGTATTTTTTACTGCGCCTAAACCTGTCGTTACGCCGCAGCCTAATAAGCAGACATGTTCATGATTTGCTTCAGGGTTAATTTTCGCTAAAGAAACTTCGGCTACAACGGTATATTCAGAGAAAGTTGAACAACCCATATAATGGTAAATTGGTTGACCATTATAAGAAAAACGTGTCGTACCATCTGGCATTAAACCTTTACCTTGTGTCGCACGAACAGAGACACACAGGTTGGTCTTACCAGATTTACAGAATAAACATTCGCCACATTCTGCAGTGTACAAAGGAATAACGTGATCGCCCGGCTGCACAGAAGTTACACCTTCACCTACTTCAACCACAACACCTGCGCCTTCGTGGCCCAATACTGCTGGGAAAACACCTTCAGGATCATCACCTGATAATGTAAATGCATCGGTATGGCACACACCGGTATGGCTAATTTTAACCAATACTTCACCAGCTTGCGGCGGTGCAACGTCAATTTCAACAATTTCTAATGGCTGACCTGGACCAAAAGCTACGGCTGCACGTGATTTCATGTCTAAAACTTCCTGTAGAGCTGATATTAACAGATGAGCTACAGTAACCTCTTTTTAAGCATGGATACAACCTTAAAACATGATGTTATGATGATTTTATAATGATTTAATAACCTTAAAATAATGATGCAGATACGAGCAATTCAAGGTGTATTCGGTTTGGGACTTACGTTCAGCATAATGACGGGATGCACTTTGCCACCTAATCAAGCTAAACCAGAGAATACCATTCAACCACATGCCAAAAATTGGATTGGAAGCCAAATTCAAAATGATCGGATTGAACAAGGCTTAACAGCTTATTTAGCATTAGACGATGCATTCCTGAGCATTGCATCGCGCTTGCACTTAATTCGTAATGCACAACACTCGCTCGACCTTCAATATTACATTTGGGAAAACGATTCCATTGGGCATTTAATGCTAAGGGAATTACTTCAAGCTGCTGACCGTGGCGTTAAAGTTCGCTTGTTAATTGATGATCAAAATGGCACAAAGCTTGACGACACCCTAAAGGTACTCGCATTACATCCCAATATTTCTATTAAATTATTCAATCCATATAAATTTCGACATTTACGTGTCATTGATTACGCTTTTCGGTTGAAACATATCAATCACCGCATGCATAACAAATTAATTGTTGCAGATGGTTTTGTCGCAGTAACCGGTGGACGAAATATCAGAAACGAATATTTTGACGCCAGTGAACGTTTTCAATTTACTGATCTAGATATCCTGTTTTTAGGTAAAGTCGTTCAAGAAGCAAATTCATCTTTTCATCAATTTTGGAATGATAAACTAAGTTTTTCTGTAGAACAGCTCATTGGTAGTGGCCAAAAGCAAGACCTAGAAAGACTTAAATTGAAATACGTTGAAGATGGTCAAAATATTAATCCTGATGAAAAACGCATTGAATACGCGCAGCAAGAATTGGCTGATAAATTAAAACTCAGACCGATTAATTGGGCCAAAGCTCATTTTGTAGCAGATACACCCAATAAGATACGTGGTGAAGCTAAATCTGAAGAACTGATCTATACACAATTTTTTAAATTAATGGGTCAACCCAAAGAACGCTTAGAATTGGTTTCGGCCTATTTTGTTCCAACACAAAAAGGTACAGACTATTTAACTAGTCTTCCAAAGAAAAATGTCAAAGTGAGAGTTTTGACGAATTCATTTTTGGCTAATGACGTGGCTTTGGTTCATGCATTTTATAAAAATTATCGTCAAGATTTGCTAAAAAGTGGTGTCGAACTATATGAGTTTAAACCCTATATCGAGCGTACAAGACGCACGTGGTATGAAGTAATGACAGGTAATATTATTCCTGCCAAGGGTAAAAATACCTCTAGTTTACACGCCAAATTTTTTGATATAGATGGCATGGTATTTATCGGCTCATTCAACTTTGACCCACGTTCTGCAAATTTAAATACCGAAGTTGGTTTAGTGATTCAATCTGATAAATTACAAGATGAAATTTCCAAGTCACTGGATCATTATTTACCGCAAATAGCTTACGAATTAAAATTAGATCAAAATGGTCAAATCAACTGGTTAGACCATAAATCAGATGGCAGTATCACTACTTATACACATGATCCGGAAACAACAAAATTTCAACGTTTTAGTATGAAAGCTGTTTCATACCTTCCAATTGAATGGATGATGTAATTGCATTTAAATTACAAATTATCTCTCTATTCAATTTTGAACAGAAAAAAAAAGACATAAACCTTGCCTTTCTAAGGCTATTTTAACTGAGTTGTAGCCCGCTGTTTTTAAAGATTGTATATGTTCATTTTGCGACATATAAAGCTGATTATTTTGCATAGCATGTTCAGCATATAAATGATCACATACCAAATATATACTTTTTTTCATGCATTAAATTTTGCTTGATAGCAGCATGGAAGTGGCTTGCATGTTGCTTATGTCTTAGCTCATGTAAAGCTTGATGAATAATGATGACATCAAACATATTCGCCATTACACCTGTCCAGCTAGATTGTTTAAAATCTCCAAGGATAAATGTACATTGATGATTTCCAATTTGAATATGTTTTTGACTTTCTTGTTCATTGTCTGAAAAACAATAATGCTCTATATCTTTTAACACTATATTACTTTTAGTAAGTAACTTCTTTATTGATAGGTTATGCATCGCTTTAGAAAAATCAAAAGCGGTATATTGCATATTTGCACAATGATCTAATAAGTATTCAGCTAAATAGCCGGGTCCAGAGCCGAGTTCTAATACACGTAAAACTTGACCGGCTGAAAGCTTATTAATTAAACAAGCATAATATTCAAAAAAAGCATAACACCAGGGACGTTTAATATTAACTTCATTTGCCCACTGTTCTGCATCTTTTTTATTCCTTAAATCAATAGGACTGGGTACATCCTGAATTATATTTGTCATTTTAAAAATTTGATTAATTAGTATTGGTTGCTTATTTATACAAAATAAAGATCAATCACTGCAAAGGTTTTACTCACTGTTTACGATGCTTTAACATTCACGCTTTATTTTTTGTATATCTCCCAAACATTTTCTCATGCAATTTTTTGATTTGAGTCGTCAGTTTAATTTAAGTGACATTTTGACACCATTTACCACCCTTAATGAATTAGGTGGACAAGATTGGTTTTTAGCGAAAGTTCGTGTCGAACACGATTGCCTCAATGACAATGATAACCTTGAAGGCCAAGCTGTTTTAAAATCGAGCCAAAATATTCAAATTGAACTTGAATGGCTGATACAAGACACAGGGCATGAACTTCAGCTCTTGTTTAAAGGTATTGAAACCGCAGCCAATGAAGAAACCTTAGTTATGGTAAAAGGTGCTCAAATTGTTGATGAGGCAAATCAAAAAATTTCAGCACAAGCCTTGAGCCTGTGGATTGATGGCACCTTATTGGCTTTACTTCCTAATCTTCGTAAAGACATTAAAGCGCGATTAAATTTGTGGGACTATGTTGAATATGATGGTTAGCGCATCAAAGGCTTAGTCAAAATATCTTTTCAGGTGCAATTGCTGTTTGCTTAATTATGTCGTGTAAATATGCTAAAGCGCGTTTAATGCGCCGTATAAGTTTCAATAATCAGAGCATCGCCAAGTCTTTAAAGAGTACCGCATAAGCTTGCGCTTTCTTTTCCACAGCCAGCGGATAAGCTCTAGAGGATGACGGCATTCGATACAAACGCATGTCACGTCCATGAAATGTAGTTTGTGTTGAATGTCCAATTTCAGGTTTTTGAGTCCCTTCAGGCATGGACAGCATTAAAGTATCTGTAGCTTTGTCACCTGTGGTCATCATGCTATGACACTTTGGCATTTGATCGAGCAATACAGTTAGATCTGTGGGCGTATGAATTTTGAGAAATTTATCAGAAGCATTGCCTTTTAAGCGGATAACTTCATAAGCGGTGTCAAAAATTGCAATGCCTTTTTCATTTAGAAATTCACGAATCAGTTGCTCTCTAAACGTTTTATTTTCAACATCCAAAAAAAAGAATTTATCGTTAAAAAAGCATAGGCCAAAAATTTTCCACATGTCATTTTGAAAGTTTGGATAGTAAAAATCCATTTTCCAACGCGTTTTCGGTGGTGGAAAACTTCCTAGCATCAATAATTTTGCGTTTGATGGTAAAAATGGCTCAAGCGGATGTCTTTCAATTTGGCCTTCTCTTTGTCCCATGTCCTGTTCCAATTCACTTAAACGTGTTTGGCTCAATGTCTCTTTTTGCTCTGACATATTTTATTAACTCAAATGAGGTGACTCGCATTACACAAATTTTCTAAATGTTGCTATGCGTTTTAATGATTGCGACTATTTTTTCAGCCCAAAGCTGATAAATTTCTTTGCTGGGATGGAAACCATCACGCGCCATACTTAAGTTTTTTTCACGGTATTCATTTAGATCATATTGAATCAACTGCATATTTTTTTGTGTAGCAATATATTTAGCTAAAAGTTCATTCATTTGTGCAGAATATTGTCCAAATAACCAAGACAATGGAAATGGTAAAGCAGGAAATTCATTCATTGGCGGAACACCCGAAGCAATGATGAGTTTTGGTTGAAAGTACTGCTGAATTTTTTGATATAACTCTTTTTGTTGTTTGATCCATGTTTTGGGTTGCTGCAAACTGGTTACATCATTTACCCCAACAGAACTAATCACAATATCAAACTGTCGCGATTCCACGCGCTCAAGGGACTGGTATATTTGTTTTGTTGTATGCCCTGTTGTTGCTTCTAGACAAAATTCAATAATGAAGTAAGGCGATAATAAGGTTAATAGCTGACCGAGTAAGGCATCCGCTTGTGCAACCACACCAACCCCTGCAGCAGCAGAATCACCTAAGATTAAGAGGGAAAGTGTTGGTCGACCTTGCCCATATATACCACAGCGCTCGCCATCAGGTTCAGGCAAACGAGGCGTTTTTTGCTTGACGATATAGCCTTGAACTATCAAAGCGGGTAAAAGTAACAAGGTGGAAGCTTTCAGAAACATAGCTGTGATCTAAAATATTTAAAGTCTATATTAATGATATTTCTTAACTTATGTATTGGCTTGCATGCCAGAAAGCTTAATATATAAACAGATCAAGTCAATTATCCAAAACATTTAGCTGGAATTCAAGAATAAGAATCATTATTATTTATACAAATATCTTAGCCATAAATCTATAATGTCAAAATTTCCAATATCTCCGCTTTCTTGTTTTATTTTTACAACGTCTTTAGCTTTATTGAGTACAGCCACAATAGCACAAACACCTAAACCATTGCCAATACCGTCTTTAAATCAAAATAATGTCGTGGTAGATCAAACTGAACTCAATCACTCACCTATAAAGACGCAATTGGAATATGCTGCACCATGTGAAGCAATAAGCCCTGAGAGTAAGTTATTAACGCAATTACAAAAGCAAATTGAAATAAATCCAAGTAAAAATAAAGAAATTTTAGATAAATTTTGGGCAAAAATTGATAAAAGTGGTACGCCTATTATTGAAACATTAAATGATCAACAAAGTCGTATTATTTTTCTATGGAAAGGTGCAAAACATAATGTTCGTCTTATTGGTGGTCCGAGTAACGATCATGAATGGTTAACACGGATGCCAAAGAGCGATGTTTGGTTTAAGGAGTCAATTATCGATAATCGTTATATTGGTAGTTATAGCTTTGCTGTCGATTTACCTAATCTTGAAGGCTATCTGTCAAATTACTGCCCTCATTTGAATCCTAATTTAAAAGAATCTCGCAGCCAACGTCGTACTGTCATACAAGTTCAACGAATAGATCCTTTCAATAATAATGCTTATTTGGCAAAAAATAACAATTTGGGTTTACGCAATGAAAACTTAGTGGCTTTAAAACTTGCGCCTAAATTTATTAATCCTAAAAAATATCCTGACGTTGCCCAACCCAGTCTAATAAAGCATCAACTTGAAAGTAAGCTACTCAATAATGTACGTACGATTAGCATTTATCAATCCAAAGCTAAGCTAAACCAAGATTACATCACAGCGATTTTCTTTGATGGTCAACATTATAATGAACTTCTAAATGTACCAAAAGCATTAGATATATTGGTTGAGCAAGGTAAATTACCACCGATACAAGCGATTTTTGTCTCACCTCCTAATGAGCAAATCCGTCCCAAAGAACTAACACCAAATAAAGAATTTTCTGCATTTTTTAATCAAGAGCTGATGCCCTGGATTAAAGAAAATGCACCACAAACGGTAAACACCAATAGGACTGTATTACTTGGCTCAAGTTTAGGTGGATTAAGTTCTGCATACTTAGCCCTTGAAAACCCTAATATGATTAGTCACGTTGTTCCATTGTCGGGATCATTCTGGTGGCAAGCTGAAAATTCAGAACTACCCAATGGTATGAGTAAAATTATTCGTGAAAAAAAGCTACATAGTCCGCAACATTGGTTTATTACTGCCAACAGTTATGAAACCTCACGCAACAATAATGAGCTGAGCATTTTAGAGACCTCACCTGTTGTCGCAGAGGATTTAAAACAAAAAGGTCATGATGTGACCTATAAATCATATATCGGTGGTCATTCCTATGCTGTTTGGCAGGTAGCCATTCAAGATGCTTTACAGCATTTCTTCTCTAAGTCGTTATAGGAAAATAAAAGAAATGAATGAACTAATTTGTTTTAGCCGAAGTAAATTAGTTCATTTAATGCTGAACTTTCTACTAATTAATTTTTGACAGTATATCCATTCGAGTTTATGTTAATTATTTGATGCTTAACGGATTTCAAGGTTGAGCCTCTAATATTGACCGTTATATTGGTATTTCATAATGATAAAATCATTTTCTTTATGTGCCGTTCTGCTTGTGGCGAGTACAGATGTCCTAGCTTTAACGCCGATTGAACTAAAGCAAGTGAATAACGTCATTCAAATATTCAAAAAAAATAACCGCGCACAAATTATTGCTCAAATTGATTATCCACTTAAACGTCCCGAACCGATTTCAACAATCAAAAATTCGGCTGAAATGTCGACACGTTTTGAACAAGTTTTTGATCAAGCCCTTATCGATAAAATTGCCAACTCGAAATCAGCTCAATGGAGTAATGCCGGTTGGCGCGGAATTATGTTAGACGATGGCACAGTCTGGTTAAATGGCGGTAAAATTTTTGCGTTAAATTATAGTACTGAACTTGAAAAAAAATTGTTGAAACAATTAATTCAACAACAAAAGAGTGAGTTGTACTTTAGCTTAAAGCAATTTAAGTCTCCTGAAATTCGTTTTAAAACTGATGATTATTTAGTTCGAATTGATGAAATGCCGAATGGTCAATTTCGTTACGCATCATGGAAAGCGGATAAAAAGATGCGTTCAAAGCCTGAGCTTGTACTCAAAAAAGGAAAAATTGAATTTAGTGGCAGCAGTGGAAACCATACATATATTTTCAAATCTGGCCCATACATTTATTCAGTCGATCGAATCTTTATGGGTGCCGACGAAACACCTGAAGTGATTTTGACTGTTGAAAAATCAGGTAAGGAAATACTGCAACAAGCAGGAAAGCTTTTTCATTAAACATATTCATTAAGCATAAAAAATGCCCTCACTATGAGAGCATTTTATAAATAGGCTATGCGTCTTGGCTTAATTCCATCGATTGGTACGTTTAAACGTACCAATATCATTAAAACGAACACCCACTTCCCGCATTACTTTATGCGCCGTTCTAGATGTTAAGTGACGGACATAAAATGGTTCTTTCACAACAAAATGATGAATTGCATGAGTTGAACCAAAGTTAAAACAAAACAATTGAAATGGAAATAACCACCAAGGATTTAAGACTTGTGTTTGTTTAATGACATCTCGTGGATCAATGTCACCATAGTAATGCATATTTGAACTGATAAACTGTAAGCAGAATGAGCGAATAAAGTTAGGAATAATCCATATTACTGCCAAAAAGTTTATCGTTGGCATTGCCTTAACTAAAGCTACTGACCAATTAATACTCTGCCCAAGTAAAGGTGCAACGCCATTGACCAAATGATAAATGACAAACACATACCATAAACCATAATAGATAAAACTTAATGGAATAAACCCTGTCAGTTGTTCAATAACTGCTTTTTTACGTTCATTTTCAGGTTGTTTTTCTTTAAATTGCGCCATCATTTTTAACATTTGAAAAGGACGAATATATACAGACATTAATTGGTCACTAATCACCAAAAGGCGGCGTAAGCCCCATGGCATACCATTACTAATTCCGCGTTCTTCTAAATCGTATTCTGAACCGGAAAATTTGTGATGATTTAAATGTAAACGGCGACGTGCCCATGGGCTAATTGTATTTGGACGTGCTAACCATACCAAAGCCAACATTAAATGATGCGCCCAAGGTGTTTTTTTAAAATACATATAGTGAATTAGGTCGTGTTCAAGCTCATGAGTCAGCGAGGCAAAAATAGCAACCAAAATAACGCATGCCCATGCTGGTAAGAAACCAATAGCATAAGCCCAAGAACATGCAGCCATTCCCACTAATGCAAAAACTAAAATTGCTGCACCGATAAAATTTTGATGTTTTAAAATCGGATACTGCTTACGTAAATCTTCTCCTGCTTGCGTCACAACAGTTCTTACTTTTGCAATACGCTGCTGATCAGTCATTTCTGAAGAAAAAGACATAGAACAAACCTATAATTCATGAACAGTTGTACATTAAAGCAAATTAAAAAAAAGGAAATCGCTATTTAAGATTTCCTGACTCATCTGCTTATTTAATCTACAAATCATTTATTTTCATAGATTTAATACATGGTGAATGGAGTAAATACTCAATTTATAAAAACCTTTATGCGTTTAAAATTATTTAGTGTCTGCAAAGAAAATTCGTAGTGTGAATACACGATTTACAATGTATAAATCTATTTGTGTTGAATGGTAGAAAATGAATTTTAAAAAGCCCCAAATGGAGCTTTTTATTTGAATCACGAAGATAGAGCTTTCTTGATCTATTAACCCAATTTATTGACAATTCGTAATGGCAGCACTTTCATTGCAAGACCAAGAGGCAACCATGGCCATTTAGGTACATAGGCTTTTACTGGTTCTTTATCAATTTCAGCCGCAAGTAAACGTGATCCTGTCTTTTCATCGACTTCGAAAGGAAGTTTCTTAGCACCTTCATTAATTTCAGTACGGATATAACCAGGGAAAATTGTGGTCACTTTAATAGGTGTATCAATTAATTCAGCACGAATACCTTCAGCCAATGCAGCAACGCCTGCCTTACTTGCTCCATAGGCAGTTAAATGTTTTGGCATGCCACGCATAGCACTCATAGATGAAATAACCACTAAATGGCCTGAATTTTGTGCACGAAATATTTCAACAGCAGCTTCACATTGTGCCAATGCAGAAATAAAGTTGGTTTCTACAGTTGAACGGTTTATTTCAAAGTTACCTTTACCAATACGACGACCTTCCCCTACACCTGCATTCACAATAACGCGATCTAAAGTGCCAAAATCATTTTTAAATGCACGGAACACTTCAAAAACTTGCTCGTAATTGGTCACGTCTAAAGTCTTTGCAATGACCTTAACACCATATTGGCTTTCAAGTTCTTGCTTTAAAGTTTCCAAACGCTCTAAACGACGTGCACAAATTGCTAAGTTATAGCCTTTTTGTGCAAATTCACGCGCCATGCCTGCGCCAATACCTGAACTTGCACCGGTAATTAATACTGTTTTTGCCATGTTTAAATTCCTATAACTTTTCTGTTCTTTTACGACAAAGGATTTACTTCATATCCATGTAAGTAAATTTGGATTTTCAGCTTTAATAAAGTGATGTTCATTTAAGCTGAGTAGTTGTGGTTCATTTCCAACTAAACGCAACGTAGTCATGCTGGTATTTGCAATCGCCCAATTTAAGGCAAAAGTTTTTTCTGGGCTTAAACCTAAAATTTTGCCTGCTGCGACAGAAATCACACCACCAGAGGTAAATACGACTGCATAACGCGGTTTCGTTTTTGCCAATTCATCACACAGGTTTTGCAAAGCCGTTTCAACACGGTTTTTAAAAGTTGGCCATGATTCTTCATATTCATGGTGATATTCACCACCTGTCCAACGCTCAATTGCACCTTCAAAGATTTTCGCTAAGTACGCACGTGGATTGGCTTCTTTTGCGACATCTTGCTTGAGTAAATGCGGCTCATTAAACCTTGGTTCATATTGAGCAAAGACTTGCTGATGATTAAATTCATTCCACGCATTGTCCGTCACCACATCAGCTTCAGGAAAACATTCTGTCAAGGCCAAAGTCGCTGTTTGTTGATGGCGCTGCATAGATCCCGCTACGACATAAGGCGCTTCTTTTAGGATGTCATCAAAATAACGTCCTAAAACTTGCGCCTGTAATTCACCATTGGGAGAAAGCTTGTCATAGCTTTCTGCACCAAATGAAGCCTGCCCATGTCGGATTAGATAAATGGTGGTCATTTCCCTAAAATTTCCTTCATTTTATCAATGTACTTTTGCGCCACTTCATTGGCTTCGATTTTTTGTAAGCCAATTAGTTTGAGTGCACGAATATGTAAGGCATGAATAACAATCCAAAAGTCTTTAAATGCTGGATTATTGGTTTGTTTATGATAGAAGCGGTAATAAATTTGTTGTGCAATAACAGCTAAACGGAAGATGCCAAACACTTCATAAAATGCCCAGTTATCCGTTTGAATGCCTGTTTTTTCTAAATAATAGTCCACCACTTCTTTTCGCGTGAACATACCTTTTAAATTTGTTGGTTGGCGGCGTGTCGCTTTAAATATCGCATTATCCAAATCTTCAACCCAATAAGCCAATGCAGAACCTAAATCCATGAGTGGATCACCCAACGTCGCCATTTCCCAATCCAATACACCAATAACTTCAGTTGGTTTTTCAGGGTTTAAGATGACATTATCAAAACGCCAATCGTTATGAATCACACAAGTTTTACTGTCTTCAGGAATATTATCTTTCAGCCATTTACGTACATATTTAAATGAAGGCACGTTAATGGTCTTCGCTTTTTCATAACGTACATCCCAGCCCTCTACTTGGCGACGGCAATAACCCTCACCCTTGCCAAGTTTTTCCAGACTTGTGCCTTCATACGGGACTTGATGTAGCTCAATTAATTTATCAATGACGTTGATGCACAATTCACGTACTTGCGTTTCATTGAAATTTAGCTCTTTCGGTAAATTTGCACGTGGAATAATCCCTTCTACTCGTTTCATGACATAGAAGTCGCAACCAATGATTGATTCATCCTGACAGAGTGCAACCATTTCTGGTAATACGGGATAAAACTCCGACAATGCCTTTTGCACGTTATATTCACGTGCCATGTCATGTGCAGATTTGGCTTTAGTTCCTTTTGGCGGGCGACGCAAGATTAAATCAGCATTTTCATATTTTAAACGATACGTCCAGTTTGAAGCACCGCCTGAATATTGTGTTACTTCTACAGGCCCAGAAATTTCTTCACCGTGTTCTATCAGCCAATTTCCTACGGCACGTACATCAAGTTCTTCACCATCACGAACTGAACCACCTACATCAATTACTGACATGCTGCTCTTCCTAAACCCTAATCTTAGTATATATCTTTTACTATAAAGCGTTGCTTTTGGTGCCCTACAGCTATGTTATTGCTTTATTTTTATAACATGGCTTGTATATTCAAACCATGCTATGTCTCACATTTACTTTATTTTTTGCGGCGTGAACTGTAACCACGTTTTGCTAGCTCTAGCTTCGCTATCATACCTTTGTGCACTTCATCTGGCCCATCTGCCAAGCGTAGTGAACGTGCTTGAGCAAAGAATCCTGTCAATGGCGTGTCACGGGATACACCTGCACCACCATGAATTTGTATTGCCATATCGACTACTTTTTCTAATACACTTGGTGCAACGACTTTAATGGCCGAAATTTCTGTCAAAGCTGCCATATTGCCCATGGTATCCATTTTATAAGCAGCATATAAGGTCAATAAACGGGCCTGGTCAATCGCAACACGCGCTTCTGCAACACGTTCCAAATTTCCACCCAATTTTAAAATTTCTTTACCAAATGCAGTGCGGGTCATACCACGATCAATCATGATTTCTAATGATTTTTCAGCAGCACCAATGCAACGCATACAATGATGGATTCGGCCTGGCCCTAAGCGACCTTGCGCAATTTCAAAACCTTGACCTGCACCGCCAATAAAATTGGATACGGGTACACGGACATTATTAAAGCTAATTTCACCATGGCCATGTGGCGCATCGTAATCACCAAATACCGGCAACATTCGTTCGATTTTAACTCCAGCCGTTTCAACTGGTACCAAAACCATAGAATGCTGGTGATGACGGTCTTTGTTTTCGTCTGGCGTATGTGCCATAAAAATAATAATTTTTGCGTTTGGATCGCCTAAACCTGATGACCACCATTTACGGCCATTTAGAACAATTTCATCGCCTTCTACAACTGCTGTTGCTTCCATATTGGTTGCATCACTTGAAGCTACAGCAGGCTCTGTCATACAAAAAACAGAACGAATTTTTCCTTCAAGCAGAGGCGCTAACCATTGCTGTTTTTGCTCTTCTGTACCATAGCGCCAAATAACTTCCATATTGCCGCTATCAGGTGCATTACAGTTAAATACTGTAGGTGCTAACAAACTGCGTCCAGACAATTCGGCAATATGGGCATATTCCTGAACAGATAAGCCTTGTCCTAATTTTTCACAAGGTAAAAACATATTCCAAAGATTTGACTCTTTGGCTTTTTGTTTAAGTACTTCTAGTTGCGCTGGCCACTGCCATTTCGTCCAATCACCACCTTGATTCAGCTCATGTACTTCAGCCCAAAATTCCGTTTCAATCGGTTCAATTTCGTCCTTAATGAATTTCTTAGTTCTTTCAATATAGTCTTGTGCACGTGCTGAAAGTTCAAACATGGCATCATCCCTCAAAATATTCTGTTCTTTGATCTTTACAACACCATAACCTGAAATCTAATATGAACAAAATGATTTAATCCCATATTTAAATATGAATACAATTCATAAAAAATCTATCATCGATATGAGTCTATTTCACCGAATCGATATCAATTTGTATCCACTTTTTGTGGCTATTTATGAGCAACGAAGTATTTCTAAAGCTGCACAAATTCTATGTATTACCCAATCAGCAGCAAGTCACGCACTACAACGCTTAAGACAACATTTACAGGATGATTTATTTGTGCGTGCAGGTGCAAAAATGTTACCTACGCCATTTGCCGAACAAATTTATCCTGTGATTAAAAATGCTTTGATTGCGATTCAAAGCATATCTATGCAAAAACAACAGTTTGACCCAACCATGGTACAAACATTAAAAATTGCAGTGCATGATGAAATTGAACCTATTATTTTTCCAAGACTCGTACACCATTTTCAAAAAAGCCAATTAGACATTCAGTTTTTAAGTCTTAAACTTGACCGTAAAACGATAGTCGCGGACCTAGCTGCGCAGCAAATAGATTTTGTTATTGATCTAGAACAAAATTTTGGCGACAAAGTCGCTTTTCAAAAATTGGTTACAGACGAGTTTGTGGTATGTAGTCAACATACACAAATGGATGAGCAGTGTTACTTTTCATGCCCTCACATTGGTGTTTCCTCACGTCGTACAGGTGTGTTGGTGGAAGATATTTATTTAAAGCGTAAAAAACTTTCACGGCAAATCTTCTTACGCTGCCAACATTATTCAACTGCGCTACAAATTTTGACTCAACAACCTAACGCTATTTTAACGATTCCAAAGAATATCCTGACACATTTACAAGTGGCAGATAGTTTGAAAATTTTTGATGTACCTGTAAATCTGCCTAAAATTAATATGGGGATGTATTGGCACATAGACTTGGAAGATAATTCTAGACATGCCTTTTTGCGAAGCGAACTTTCTAAAATTTTTGCTTAGGCTATTTTGATAAAGGAACTTTATTCGCTTAGGCTATTTGCGAGCTATTGATTAAAAATTTATACAATTTTAAAACTCGATTTATGCAATGAATATTTGTCTAATTTAAGATCAACCTCTTGTTATATAAGGGTTTGAAATACTGTTTGTAGTTTTATTCAACAGTTTAAAAACTGAATTTCTTTTAAAATAACTTACTTATTTTTTAAAATATGTATTTGTACATATTGCTGCTTTATGTTGTCTAATCTCCCTGCTAGTTTGTTACTCGCACTCGGTGCAATTCTCTGCCTTATTACCCTCTATATTGTCTATAAAGTCTCAGTTTTTTTGAATGATTTTTTTAGACCATTTAAAAAAGGCAAATCTTATCTTTGCCGCGTATCTAGTATTAGTGATGGCGATACACTCACCTGCTATCGAATGAATTTGCGTCGTTCTGAAACTAAACTACGGTTTGCTTATGTTGATGCACCTGAGTCCTCTCAAGCTTATGGTAAAGAATCAGCACGGCTAATCAAATCTATGGTTTATAAAAAATTTGTACGTGTACAAATTACGGATGTAGACCGTTATGGTCGCTGTGTTGGTGTGATTTACCGTTATCGTAGAAGTATGAATGAAGAAATGGTAAAACGTGGCGCCGCATGGGTTTATGAGGAATATATTCGCGATAAAAATCATTTAAAACACATGATGGCTTTACAAGACAAAGCGCGTAAGCAAAAAAAGGGTTTATGGAAGGCTAGCCGCCCTATGCGTCCAAAAGAATATCGTAAACTGCAAAAATAAAAAAATTACGCAAGGACGGCTGAATATTTAAAGTCGTCCTTATTTTGTCGGGTAGTCAGACGCAGTTACCTACGTCCAACCCCCTAAGAACCGTGCATGCGAGTTTCCCAGCACACGGCTCAAGCCTCTGCTAAGGCGCCATTCGGCACCCGGTTATACATCGTTGACATT
>NZ_VOYM01000152.1:0-2740 GCF_013420285.1 Acinetobacter sp. YH01019 | reverse complement strand
CGGTTTTAGAAAGAGTTGTAATTTCTCCAAAAAGATTGAAAACCATTTTAAAGCCTTCGACTTAACCTTTTTTTACATCAATAATGGTTTCATTTAATGTCAGCATACTTTTTGAAACACCACCAAAGATTGTTTGCAATGAATATCTTTTTATTGCTTCAGTGTTTGTATATTCTTATTTTTGTGTAATTGATAAGTCAAAATGAAGAAAATAGATAACAAAAATGAAAAAAGTAAATATTTATTTTTTGAGTTTAAATTTGCTGTTTGATCAATTGATTTTAATCCTTCTTTAAAATAGGAATAAGAAAATATTTGTATGGGTTTAATCATTAAACAAATTTAAAAGCATTCGAATGCCAAGACTAAATATAAAAACACTATGGTAAAATACAGCAAAATTAAGAGGACATGCACTTGCTAAATCGGAAGCTAAAAATAGGTATTGTGGTCGGAGAAGTTTCCGGTGATACATTGGGTGCAAAACTCATCCGTAGTTTTCGTGAGCAGGGGATTGATGCCGAGTTTGAAGGCATTGGTGGTCCACAAATGATCGCTGAAGGCTTTAAAAGTTATTTTCCGATGGATATTTTATCGGTCATGGGCATTGTTGAAGTTTTAAAAGACATTAAAAAACTTTTTGCAGTGCGTGATGGTTTGGTCGATACATGGACAAAAGAGCCTGTCGATGTATTTGTCGGCATTGATGCACCAGATTTTAATTTAAGACTGTCTAAAAGCCTGAAACAAAAAAATCTACCGATTAAAACCGTGCAATATGTCAGTCCTTCAGTATGGGCGTGGCGTCAAGGCCGTGTGCACGGAATCAAAGCCAGTATTGATTTGGTACTGTGTCTATTTCCATTTGAAAAAGCCTTTTATAAAAAATGGGACGTACCAGCAGCATTTGTCGGACATCCATTGGCAAGCCAGCTCCCTTTAGAAAATCCAATAGCTGCGGCCCAGCAAGAACTTGGTTTGGATCAAAGGACCAAGCACATTGCATTGTTGCCAGGAAGTCGTCGCGGTGAAATTGAGCGATTGGGGCCATTGGTTTTGTCTGCAGCAGAGATCATTAGCAAAAAGCATCCTGAATATATCTTCTTAATTCCAGCCATTAATGATGCGCGTAAGCAACAAATCGAGGCTTTGTTACAGCAATATCCTGAAGCTTTACAAACGAAAGTCCGCATAATGGAAAATACTGACACCGAATCTAAAATTGGTCGTCAAGTGATGAATGCATCGAATATTGTGGCTTTGGCATCGGGTACAGCGACATTAGAAGCCATGTTATTACACCGTCCAATGGTAACGTTTTATAAGCTGAATTGGCTGACGTATCATGTGGTGAAATTTTTGATCAAAATTCCTTATTATTCTCTACCCAATATTATTGCGGGTAAAAAGGTCATTCGAGAATTGATTCAGCATGATGCTACACCTGAAAATTTGGCGTCTGAAATTGAAAAATTGATGAATATTGAAACTGCGCAAATTCAGTCGATGCAGCATTTGACCATGCATAAGCAATTATTGGCAGGTAACAGTGAAGATCCAGTGCAATCTATCTTGAATACATTAAATCAATAATGCGTTTGAGTTGAATGAATGTGTTCCTATTGTTTCGTTTTACATTAGATGTGGGAATTTTAATTCACTGATATTTTTTGTACTTGAAACTGCTGTCGATACTGTGTTGGTGTGAGGTCATAAAACTTTTTAAAAGTTTGGCTAAAAGCTGTTTCAGATGAATAACCAACACGATAGGCAATTTGCTGAATGGTAAGTTGGCCCATTTTTAAATGTTGTGCAGCCAGACGTAAACGGTGCTGTTGCAAATAGGCCAATGGAGTTTCGCCAACTATCTGCGTAAATAAACTCGCAAATTTTGAACGCGACATACAGCATTGTTCAGCCAGACTTTCTACCGTCCATGGCTGTTGTGGTTGTTCATGAATGGCGGCCAGTGCATTCGATAGTTCAGGGTGACTGAGTGCATGTAACCAGTTACTTGAGTTTGGCATTGCCGCAATATAATCACGTACACATTCTATAAATAAGATACTCACTAAATGATCCAAAATTTTGTCGCGGCCTGGGCGGATTTGATTCACTTCGACAGCTAAAAACTGCAAGCCGATTTGCAGCCATTCTGGTGCAGTGCTGCTCATAATATGTTGAATATGCAAAACATTCGGTAATGCATTAAACAGTGGTCGCGCCATAATGCTGTCGACATGCCCCCGAATTGCAAGCATCAACAATTCTTCAGTTGTGTCTGATTCAGACGGATTTAAATCTACAGTTTTATGTCGCTTTTCTTGAAAGAGCGGTGTGATATTGAGTGACTCAACTAAAGGATCAATATGAATAGATCGGCATTGATGATTTTGGCCAGATGGAATTAAGCATAAATCGCCAGCTTCAAGTTGAATCTGTTCGTTGTTAAGTTGTACTAGGCACTGACCCGATATAACTACATAGGCAATCATTGCGCCATGATCTTGGAACTGAAATGACCACGCTTGTTTAGATTTTAGATAAATATATTCTGAACGGTGTAAATGAATATCATCAAAAATTTTACTTAAAGCATCCATATTTCAAATATTGGTGGTGTATCAAAAAGTATGCTAAAAAAAAGCAGGTTGAATTTTGATAAAATAGAGAAATGCAAATAACTCTAGAAATCAAATGTCCAACCTGCCTCAGTGACAGTATAAAGAAAAATGGCATC
>NZ_VOYM01000151.1:0-2785 GCF_013420285.1 Acinetobacter sp. YH01019 | reverse complement strand
GTTCAAATGGCTATTCTACGTTTGATTGGTTTTGGAAAAAAAGAAGAATTTAAGAAAGTGCTAGCAATTTTAAGAAAGAAAAAGCCTGATAGGACAAGGATCCTATGAAATTTGTCGTGTACAGAGAAAGTTTTTATACTTAAAGGTGGAAAAGTGTCATCGAGAGAGTTAACTAAATTTAGTTCATTATTGCCTTGATATATTTTTAAAAGCTATCTAATTAATATATATTTGGTTATAAAGTTTTTAAGTTAAAAAATTGAAATACTGGGAATTATCAATTTATTGATCGTTTTTATATATATCAGCTATCTAATCCCACTTTGTATAAGGCCCATACTGCACCCTATGAAGGCTTTAGGTTAGAACCTTTAGAAAATGAAGTCTTGCTGCTGAATTTTGGTTCAGCGTGGAGTTTTCATTTTCATAGTTTCAATGGTGGAAAGCACTATCAGTTGATTCAGCAATTCAATGAAGAAACAGATGAAAAAATTGAGTTAAGTTATTTACTATTTGAACAGCAGGCTTATCTGCAAAGTATTGATTTTCAACTGAAGCGAGGCAAACACCAGCTCAAGTTTGCCTTTAATGAACAAGTGAAAATCATTGCTGCCTTTGTGGATGAGCAAGCAGAGCCAGTTTCACGCTATGAATATGATACGCAAGGTAATTTAATTCAGGCAGTGGATCAAAATGGCCATGTACGCAGCTATGAATATAATGATGCGCATCAACTGACTCGCTATACCGACCGTACTGGTCGTGGGCAAAATATACGTTATGAATCAAAAGAGGCGAATGCCAAAGCCATCGCAGAATGGGCAGATGATGGTAGTTTTAAAACACGTTTGGAGTGGCACCCGAGACTGCGCCAAGTTGCTGTGTACGATGCCTATGATGTACCGACTTATTACTATTTTGATTTAGACGGTTTTACTTATCGCACACGCTTAGCTGATGGCCGAGAAAAGTGGCTCTCTCGTGACAGTCAAAAACGCATTACCCGTCAAATTGATTTTGCAGGCCTAGAAACCGAACAAATTTATAACGAGCAAGATCAGTTGGTTAAAATCGTACAGCCGAATGGTGGTATGATCCGCTTTGCATATGATAAAGCAGGGAATTTAACTGAGACTAAAGATCCAGAAGGGAATATTTGGAAAAAAGAATACGATGCGGATGGTAATGTCACCAAGGAAATTAATCCTTTAGGTCATAGCACGCAATATAAATACAACAACGATAATCAAGTTATAGAAATCATTGATGCCAAAGGCGGCGCTAAAAAAATTCAATACAATGATTTGGGGCAAATGACCGCATATCGCGATTGTTCAGGTAAAGAAAGCGCATGGGAATACGATGAAGAAAGCGCACTGACGGCCCAGCAGTCTGCTGATGCGCAGCAAGTCAAATATATCAACAGTTCAGAGGGAAAAGACAAAGGCCAGCTTAAAGCAATTGTTTATCCTGATGGTTTAAAAGAACAATTTGAACATGATGAAGAAGGACGCTTGCTGAAGCATACGGATACCAAAGGTTTAAACACGCAGTACCGTTATAATGCTGCGGGTTTGCTCGAACAGTGTATAGATGCGAACCGCCATCAAATTGGCTACCAATGGGACAATCAAGGGCGTATTCAAAAGCTTACCAATCAAAACCATGCGGAATATTTATTTAGTTATAACCGTTTTGGGCAATTGGTACATGAACAAGCTTTTGATGGGGAAGAAAAGAACTATAGCTACAATGAAAATGGTCAATTGTTTCAAATTCGCCAGCCGAATGTTTTTACTCAATTTGCCTACTTTGCTGATGGCATGATTGCATCAAAAACTTATACCCATGTGCAAACGCGTCATAGCCAAACCGAAGAGTTTGAATATAATCTGAATAACCAGCTGAGCAAAGCAAAAAATAAAGAAAGCCAAAATGATTTCTATCGGAATGCGCTTGGGCAATTGGTGCGTGAACATCAGCATTACAAAGTACCCAACTTGAGCCCTATGACTGCGGTATTGCGTTATGAGTATGATGAATTGGGTAATTTAAGCAAAACGATTCGTCCTGATGGGCAAGTTCAGACCAATTTAAGCTACGGTTCAGGGCATATTTATGGAATTGCATTTAATAAACAAGATATGGTCGCGTTCCAACGCGATGACTTACACCGTGAAACGTCCCGTATGTTGGCCAATGGCTTAATTCAAAGCAAAAATTATAATGATGTCGGTCTGCTGAGTTCACAAATTATTCGACCAGAACAAGAAACTGTAGGTCGTGTACAGCATCGAGCAGAACGGCATTATCAATATGATCAAAATTATTTGCTCACCCAAGTGAATGACAGTCGATTAGGTAGGCTGACGTATCAGTATGATGCAATTGGCCGTTTAACACAGATTCAAAGCCCACACCAAACTGAAAGCTTTGCTTTTGACCCAGCAGGGAACTTGATTGACCCGATTGCCACGCAAACATCTCAAATAAAAAGCAATTTGATATCGCAATATAAAGGTAAAAACTATAAATACGATGCGCAAGGCAATGTGATTGAAAGCAGCCATGCAGGTAAAACATTAAAACTGACGTGGGATAACCTGAATCGTTTGATCCAAAGTGAGCTTAATGGTCAGGCGACTGAATATGGTTATGGGTGGTGTTTCAAAAAGTATGCTGACATTAAATGAAACCATTATTGATGTAAAAAAAGGTTAAGTCGAAGGCTTTAAAATGGTTTTCAATCTTTTTGGAGAAATTACAACTCTTTCTAAAACCGCGC
>NZ_VOYM01000150.1:0-2792 GCF_013420285.1 Acinetobacter sp. YH01019 | reverse complement strand
CTACGAATAGTGACCATAATCGAGCGATCTATGAAAACCTGCTGGAGCAACAATTCTCAATGACTAGACCAAATCAAGCATGGTCAAGTGATATTACGTACATATGGACTGTTGAAGGATGGCTGTACTTAGCAGCGGTAAAAGACCTTTACACGAAGCAAGTGGTTGGCTATAGCTTAAATGAGCGCATGACAGCACGGCTTGTTTGTAATGCGCTAAATATGTCTATTCACAATCAAAAACCGACCAAAGAACTGATTGTGCATTCAGACAGAGGAAGTCAATATTGCAGCCATGAATATCGAAATATACTTGAGCAATATGGTTTTCAAGGTTCAATGAGCAAGCGCGGAGACTGTTACGATAATGCACCGATTGAAAGCTTTTGGGGAATACTGAAAAATGAGTTAGTGCATCATTACAACTATCAAACCAGAGAAGAAGCCAAAGCAGATATTATAAAATACATTGAGTTATTTTATAATCATCGAAGAATTCAAAAGGGTTTGGGTTTTAAGACACCAAATCAAATGGCCGAAGACTTTTATAAGTTGGCTGCCTAGAATCTCCCAAGGGAAAGTCTCCTGATAATTCAGCGTATATCAAACGAGGGATCTCCATCCAGTTTGTAAAAGAAAATATTACTTTTACGGCCCAATCCACTCCGATGGATAATTTGATGCTGCAACTGATGGGTGCTTTTGCACAGTTCGAACGTGAGATTATTCTGGAGCGGCAAAAGGAAGGAATTAAACTGGCATCAGCTCAAGGGAAGTACAAAGGTCGGGTACATAAATTGAAACCTGAGCAGGCTGAAGCTTTACGACAAGCATGGAAGGAAGGGAAATATCCTTCAAAAATGGCATTAGGTCAGGCATTCGGTATTAGTCGTCAAGCGGTATACCGCTATTTAAAAGCCGGGGAATAACTCAATTGAATTTTCGACTATATTTAGTTTAGCTTATGAAAATGAGGGAATGTGATAAATCTATGAAAAAGCCTATTCGAGGGGGGAGATTGAACTATCATACTGATTTTAGATGACCATTTAATCAATCACCCCAGATGTTTAGAAAAGAAAAAACCCCGGCATCCTGCTGGGGTTTTTAGTATTGGTTCGCTCGGTATAACTCTTGTTGTACCTTACTTCAAAGCCAAAATCTTTCGAGCACCATTAAGTACGAATAAAGAAACCAGTATACCAATGATTAAGTCTGGATAAGCTGATCCCGTCCATGCCACGAGTACACCGGCAAATATGACGCCCATATTTACCACAACGTCATTCGCTGAGAAAATCCAACTGGCTTTCATATGTGCGCCATCTTCTCGATGACCAGAAATAAGATATAAGCATGTCACGTTAGCTATAAGTGCGAGCAGGCCAATAACAATCATGAGCGTTGATTCTGGCTCGCTTCCAAACATGAATCGTCTAATGACGTCAACAATCACGATGACAGCGAGTAATAACTGAATCCAGCCTGCAAAATGAGCTGCTTTTACTTGATATTTCGCAGCTTTCCCGACGGCATATAGCGCAATACCATAAACGGCTGCATCGGCAAACATATCTAGAGAATCAGCAATCAATCCTGTAGAAGCAGCAATAATACCGCTGATGAATTCTATAAAGAACAGTAGAGCATTAATGCCTAATAACAGTTTAAGTACTTTAGCTTGTCTTACAGGATCAGGTTCATTGGGTAGGTCACCTGAAGAAAGCTGTGTTTCATCAAGTTTCGCCCCAAAACCCAGTCCTTCAAGTTTGGCCGTAATTTGCTGACTCCCTTCATTATGGAAGACTTTCAGTTTTCGATTGGGAAGATCAAAAGTAAGACCTTTAACTGCTTCAATATCTGCAAGAGCCATACGGACCATTTGCTCTTCAGCAGAGCAATCCATTTTAGGAATGGTGTAGGTACTTGTTTGCTTAGCCTGTTGATTGCTTATATAAGTTTCAGTCTTCACAAGCTTTGCACCAAAACCCAAAGCTTCAAGTTTGGTGGTTATATTTTCATCTTTTTGATTATGTAGAACCTTTAAAGAACGGTTAGGTAAATCAAAGATGAGTTTTTGAACACCATCAATTGAAGATAGCGCCATACGAACCATCTGTTCTTCCGCAGAACAATCCATTTTGGGAACTAAGTATTCACTCATGTAGTGCGAATCTTTTAAAACGTCTTCAGTGCTTAAATTTTCTTTGGGATCAGAACCATAACAGGATTGAGCGGTATCTTCACAACTGTTTGAAGTGTTACAGCAAGGAGATGAAGATTTTTTTTCTTCCTCTTCACCACAACAGCTAAGCGTATTATCACAATTCTTTGAATTGCTTGCTTCTGCAATTGATGGATGATTTTCTTGTTGAGATTTCTTATCTTCGCATGGTGTTTCTTTACTACATCCACAACCACTCATAATTATACCCATTAAAAAAATTATAAACTTTGAATATTAGAATCCCTATAGTTACTATAGAGTCAAGAATCTTTGGAAATACTAACTCAATGCATTTAAAAATTGGTGAACTCTCTAAAAAAACCTCATGTTCAGTATTAACAATTAGGTTTTATGAAAAGGAAGGTTTAATTCCGGAACCGGAAAGAACGGAAGGAAATTACCGCCTTTACGATGTAGGCTATGTTGAGCGAATTAAATTTATTAGGACTTACGCACTATTATTTATAGATTCTCTGTGGTAGCAGATGATTTTTATCGAGAATAAAGTCATCAATGAAGTTTTTGATAACTGGTCTAAATAATTTCTTCTGCCAACGATATACATT
>NZ_VOYM01000149.1:0-2972 GCF_013420285.1 Acinetobacter sp. YH01019 | reverse complement strand
TTGTTCCACTTTAGATATTTGTTTAAGATGAGATGTAACTCATTGAAATGTGTCATCATATTCGTCGTCAGAAAACAAGTATTATGCCATTATTTCAATGAGTTATCTTTTTTTGTCGTGTACAAAGTATATTTTAATAAAACCTGAAAGTTCATCACAACAATCAGGAGAGAACTCATGCTAAAGCGATAAATCACGAGCGGCAATGCGAGCAATAAAGCGAAACAGAACGATTAACCTTTATGCAACAAGCAATAGCCCAATGTGCAAAAAATGTAAAAAATAACCAGAAAATTCATCTTAATTTTTTATAAATATATCCTGAACACATATTATTTTTTCGAATGGAATAACAGTCGATTTACATTACATCGTGTGAATAGGCCATTTGGTCGATCATTTGGCAAATATAAATGTAAGTATTCTTTTCAAATTGATGCAATAACGGAAAGATAATGGCGCGATTGTCAATTAAGTGTGACTGAATATTAAATGGCTCATCATTTTAGAAAGATTTAAACACGCTTGCGCCATTTAGCCTGCAAATAGGATTCGAAGGTATAGAACACAAGTATTGATGTGAGCATGTGAAGTCATTAGAGTGATGCTCATTGGTCTTTTACATTTTGTATGAGTGAGTTTGCTTTGAAATTAGTGTCCCCACATGGCGCGATTCCTGTTCATATTATTTCTGGTTTTTTAGGTGCGGGTAAAACCACGCTATTACAGCACTTGTTGGCACAGAAGCCCGAAGGGGAGACGTGGGCCGTTCTGATGAACGAGTTTGGACAAATTGGGGTTGATCAGGAATTATTGCCACAACAAGGTGGCTATGCAGTGAAAGAACTCTTAGGTGGTTGCTTGTGCTGTAGCAGCCAATTACCCATGCAAATTGCTTTATCTCGTTTACTCTCAGAAGAAAAACCAGATCGTCTCTTTATTGAACCAACAGGTCTTGGGCATCCAGCTCAGTTATTAGAACAACTGACAGAGCCGCATTGGTTGCCGCATTTAAGTATGCGTGCTTTAGTGACTGTGGTCGATGGTTCACGTTTGCACGATGCTGATTGGACCAAGCAGAACTTATATGCGGATCAATTGAAAGTCGCGCAAATTGTTTTCATCTCTCATGTTGATATGATGACGAATGCCGATGAGCATGCATTGGACGATTTGCAAAAGGCCTATGCACCTTATCTACAGCTGTGGTTAAAGCCTGAAAATGGCAAGATCGAATTTGCCGAGATAGATCACGTTTATGCAGGCAGCCCACGTAAAATACAGCCTTTACTGCGAATACAAAAACAGCAGACTCAAAGTACGCCAATTGAAATAAAACAATTGCCATATCACTATGTCGAGTCCGCACAAGGCTATAGTGTTGCGGGGTGGAAGCTCCCAAAAAGATGGACATTTGATTTCATGGAATTGCTCGATTTACTGTGTGAGCAGAAAAATTGGCTCCGAATTAAAGGTATTTTTCACACCAATCAAGGTTGGAAAACCTTTAACTTTAATCCAGAGCAATTTAATTATTTGTCGAGCGAAGAAGGTATCGATAATCGAGTCGAAGTCATTTATCAGGGTGAACGTGACTGGCAAGCGTTTGAAGATTTACTCATGCAATGTCGTATTGACGCAGAGAATTAAGTAAATCATGTCAGCAAAGACGCGCCAAATCTTATATGCTAGGCGCCAAATTTGAGGACTCTTGTATGGCGCTGAAAGCTACAATTTATAAAGCAGATTTGAACATTGCCAATATGGATGTACACCAATATGGTGACTATCAACTCACTATGGCATTACATCCATCTGAAACCATTGAGCGTTTGATGGTTCGTGTACTTGCATACGCACGTTATGCAAGTGAGGCGTTAGAATTTACCAAGGATTTGTTTGAAACTGATGAACCGGCTTTGTGGGAAAAAGATTTAACAGGTCAATTGGTCAAATGGATTGAAGTTGGCAGTCCTGACGAAGATAAAGTTAAGAAAGCTAGCGCACGTTGCCCACATGTTGCAGTCATTACGTATGGTTCTTCAGTTGCTGAATGGTACAAGCGTAGCAGCAAATTGAAAACGCTCAAAAACGTCGAAGTTTGGCAGTTGTCAGAAGCAACGACTGAAGCAATTCAAGCGCTGTGTGAACGTACCATGTCTTTGCAGTTAAATGTGATGGATGGTGAATGGACACTGATTGGTGACCATGCACAAGCTGTAATTGAATGGACGCAGTTGCAATAATTTTGATTGTTGATGTTTCAAAGAGGATGTAGATGTCATTTACATCCTTTTTTTATGCCGTAAATAAATTGAGCAGCCTATAAAAAAAATTTAACGATAATTTATACGGGCTACACACAGTCAAATTCAGAGGAGATTGTGAGCCCAGAGTCGAAACCAAGGGCACATCAATTCCAAACTGTTTTATAATATGCTTTTCGAAAAGTACTTATATTTAAGGTTGACGGCATGAGCGCAGAATTAGAGATTATCGATTTAGTGGTAGGTGAAGGTAAAGAAGCGGTAAAAGGTGCTTTGATTACTACTCATTATACGGGTTGGTTAGAAGATGGAACTAAATTCGATTCATCACTTGACCGTGGTAACTATTTTGAAACTGTGATTGGTACTGGCCGTGTAATTAAAGGCTGGGATCAAGGCATTATGGGTATGAAAGTTGGTGGTAAACGTAAATTAATCGTTCCTTCACATCTTGCTTATGGTGAACGTAAAATGGGGAATATTATTCCTGCGAACTCAAACCTTATTTTTGAAATTGAATTATATGACGTTAAAACACGTGATTAATTTAAGTTGACAAAGTTGATCATAAACATGGATGGGCAGAGTAAAACTTGAAGTGCGACATAAACCACCTAATTAATTTAAAGGGTTTATGGAGTATATAAAATTGTCATACCATCATCTTAACTTTGAAGATCGTACTGCATTAATGCTTGAGTCAAG
>NZ_VOYM01000148.1:0-2981 GCF_013420285.1 Acinetobacter sp. YH01019 | reverse complement strand
CAAATGGCTATTCTACGTTTGATTGGTTTTGGAAAAAAAGAAGAATTTAAGAAAGTGCTAGCAATTTTAAGAAAGAAAAAGCCTGATAGGACAAGGATCCTATGAAATTTGTCGTGTACAGAGTAAAATATATAAGGATGCTCAAAATGAAATTCACTCAAATTTTACTTGCTTCTACTCTGGCTGCTGCTGCGGCTACATCTTTTGCTGCAAGCAAAGATAAACAAGAAGCACCTGAACAAGAAAAAGTTGTAGTTAGTACACAAGAACAGCCTGCAACTGAAACGACTGCTGCTGAAGGTACAAGCGCACAACCTGCGTCTGAAGCAAATGTTGAAACGACTGCTCCAGCTCAACCGGCTCAGTAATCACTTAGCATTCTCCACATGCTAAATACGTTCAGTTCTGCTGATCAACATTAAACCCTCACACAATGTTGTACTGAATGTAAATAAACTGGATCTGTCTAACGATTGATTCAGTTTTTTTATGCCTGATTCCATTTCAAAAACGTTCTAACAATAGATATTTATGATCGCTAAATCATTCTAAATTATGGTGAATAATTAACTAATAATTGAAATATCATAAACTTATCTTAATATGCTTAAAAATCTTATGCTTTTAGATTAATCGTTTCGACTTATGCCTAGCTTGTTGCTTAAGCAGACCTCCCTCTTAATAGAGGCATATGTGAAGTGATTGGATGTTTACGCATGAGCAATAAAGCAAAATTTACAACGGAAGTTGCCATTTTAGGTGCTGGTCCTGTCGGTCTTACCATTGCGAACTATTTAAGTAAGCAAGGCTTAGAAGTGACTGTCATTGAGCAACTTGATAGCTTAATTGATTACCCGCGTGCAATTGGTATTGACGATGAATCTTTACGCACGATTCAGTCTTTAGGTTTGGTTGATCAAGTATTACCACATACAACACCGAACCATGCAATGCGCTTTTTAACACCTAAAGGTCGTTGCTTTGCAGACATTCAGCCGCTCACACGTGAATTTGGTTTCTCGCGTCGTAATGCCTTCATTCAACCACAAGTGGATAATGTGCTTTTACAAGGCTTGGCGCAATACGAAACTACACAAGTATTGTTCTCTCGCCAATTGGTAGATTTCAGCCAAGACAAGAATGGCGTTACCCTCAATATTCAAAATAAAGAAGGTCAACAAGAAAGCATCCATGCCAAGTATTTAATTGCATGTGATGGTGGTAACTCAATTGTACGTCGTACCTTAAATATCGGCTTTGATGGAAAAACAGCGCCGAACCAATGGATCGTTATTGATATCGAAAATGATCCGCTAGCGACACCACATATTTACTTATGCTGTGACCCTGTGCGCCCTTATGTTTCTGCTGCGTTACCACATGGTATTCGTCGTTTCGAGTTCATGGTTATGCCAGGTGAAACACAAGAAGAATTGAGCAAACCAGAAAATATCGCAAAACTTTTATCGAAAGTCTTACCAACGACAGATGGCATTGAAGTGATTCGTCAACGTGTATACACACACAATGCACGTATTGCCGATAAATTCCGCGTAGACCGTATTTTACTTGCAGGCGATGCTGCACACATTATGCCAGTGTGGCAAGGTCAAGGTTATAACAGCGGTATGCGTGATGCCTTTAACCTAGCTTGGAAAGTTGCGATGGTTGTACAAGGCAAAGCTGGCCCTGAACTTCTAGACTCATATCAAGTTGAACGTAAAGACCATGCCAAAGCGATGATCGACCTATCAGTAATGGCCGGCCATGTCCTTGCACCACCAAAAAAATGGCAAGGCTTTATTCGTGATGGTATTGCTTATGCATTGAATTACATCAAGCCAATCAAGCAATATTTATTAGAAATGCGCTTCAAACCAATGCCGAAATACCATGATGGTGCTTTGGTTAACAATGGGGATAAAGAATCACCTGTAGGTAAAATGTTTATCCAACCTCAAGTCAAACTTGAGTCTGGTGAAACGGTTTTACTTGATGAAGTAATTGGTAATGATTTCGCTATCATTGCTTGGGGTGTGGACCCGAAATGGGGACTGTCTGAAGCCACAATGAAACAATGGCAAAAACTGGGTGTAAAATTCATCCAAGTGATTCCAGCGGTTCAGTTTGGTAATGAAAAACGCACTCAATATGACAATGTGATCACGATTGGTGATATCGGCACAGAAATTCGCGGCTGGTTCGGCAAAACATCTGAATCTGTTACGATTCTTCGTCCTGACCGTTTTGTGGCAGCACTTGCGATTCCGCAAACATTGGACAGTGTGAGCCAGCAATTGTTTGCCAAGCTACATGTAAAATAATTTAGGCCAATAAAAAACCACGCAAATCGCGTGGTTTTTTTTATTGCCACCTAAAGCTAAACCGCTTGAAACCAATCTACATCTTGAACCGATTCACGCTGCTGTATACGTTGAATAAAGGGCTTAAATTCATCTAAATAAGGTAAAATTTTAAAAGAGATGGCATAGACCATCCAGTACGCCAAATACAAATCCGCAGCAGTAATATTTTCACCCAATAAATAAGGTTTAGCTTGGCGCAAACCTGTTTGAATAAAATTCAATAAGATAGTCTCATTACCAAAACTCAGACTACCCTTTTTCTCATTCATGGTTTCTACACCAATACCAACATTTTTCATGTCCATATATTCAGTGAGAGGCCCATGACAAAAGAACATCCATTTCAGATATTCACCACGTTTTGGATCATTTAAAGCCGGTGCTAAACCTTTCTCAGCATATTTATCGGCCAAATAGGTAAAAATGGCAGCAGTTTCGCTTACAACAGACTCGCCATCGACCAAACACGGCACTTTACCCATGGGATTAATTTTCGGTGGTGTTTCAAAAAGTATGCTGAAAAAAAGCAGGTTGAATTTTGATAAAATAGAGAAATGCAAATAACTCTAGAAATCAAATGTCCAACCTGCCTCAGTGACAGTATAAAGAAAAATG
>NZ_VOYM01000147.1:0-3146 GCF_013420285.1 Acinetobacter sp. YH01019 | reverse complement strand
CCGAACTCAGAAGTGAAACCTCTTAGCGCTGATGGTAGTGTGGGGTTACCCATGTGAGAGTAAGTCATCGCCAGCTCATTATTCAAAATCCCCCTAACTCTTATGAGATAGGGGGATTTTTTTATGCGATAAAAATAGAAATGGTAACTTTAAGTAAGAAGAGCATGAAGGAGAACCCCAATTCTTGTTTTAATTAATCCATTGAAAAGTCATTTTCAGCTAAGGCGAAAAATGAATAAAACAGTATAATTACATCAAATTTATAATTTTTTATAGGGAATCTTAATGTTCAAGAAAAAATTATTAGCGACAAGCTTATTATTAACAATAACGTTAACTAATGCTGGTGTTTATCAAGATAAGTTAAGTGAATGTCTAAGTAAGTCGACAACAGCTGAAGAAAGCCAAAATTTAACAGCCTGGATTTATTTAGCATTTTCGGCTCATCCAGAGATTGCAAAATATAATAAAGCAACCCCAGATGAAGTCGCTAAAATAGATAAAAATATGGCAAAATTATTTCAAGATTTATTAACAACCCGTTGTAAAACTGAAATAAAAGCAGTGACCGAAAATGAAGGTACAAATGCTTTAGCAAATGCATTTGAATTATTAGGAAAAACCGCTGCAGAAAGCCTTATGCAAAATCCAGCTGTAAACACACGAATTTCTGCATTTACCCAATATTTCGATGAAGAAGCAATCCGAAATTCAATGAAATAAATATTTAAAATTGTTTATGAACTTGGTAATTGATATTGGCTAAGTTCATCACTGACTTTTCTAAGTGAGTATAACAATTGTCCTAATAACACATCTTGAGAGGTTAAAAGGACTAATATCATTGGGTGTAGGGGATGGGAAATCGCTGTAAGTAAAGCTTTTCCATTTTCAGCATCTAATGTAATTGTTTGACAGCCTACAAGATTAATTTCATTGGTAAATGCTTGAACCATTGCCAAAATTGAACTGCTAACAGCGGCAAGCTTTCCAGAATTCTCAATATTTTTCTTTTGAATGGACTTTAATTCAAAACCATCAGTTGAGCATAACATTACATACTCAACGCCTGAAACATCCATAATTAATTCTTTCATTAAACTATGTGCATGCTCAATGAGTAGCTGTGGCGCTGTGCGACTTTTTCGTATAGATAAACTCATATGGACATAACCTTAAATAGAAAGTTGAACTTCAGCTTTAGCAATAAGTGTTTCAAGAATAAAAAGAATATCGGACTTCTTTCTAGCATCAATATAGAAGATAGGATGATGGGTTTGTTGCTGCTCTTGCCATTCTTTATAGAGCTTTGTAGATTGATACTGTGTATTATCTAAATGGGTGATAGCAATAATAAGGTTTTCATTATTTTTTGAAAAAAAATTCAAATATTCATTAATTTGTTGAATGGGATTGTTATGTGTATGATCAATTAAAATGATTGTACCTATAGCACCATTGCAAATCGTATTCCAAATAAAGTTGAATCGTTCCTGCCCAGGTGTACCATATAACCCTAATTTTATACCATCTTCGAGTGTAAGCTCACCATAATCTATTCCTACTGTCGTCAACATTTTTTGATGTGCATGCTGATCTGTATTTAAAGCCTCAGTACAAAGTACAGGAATATCGGAAATGCTTTGAATAGCAGTAGTTTTTCCGGCCCCCATTGTTCCGGCAAAAACGATTTTGTATTGCTGTAAAATCATATTAAAATTTATATTCCTAGTTTTTTTCTAAGGCTACGGAAAAGTTGCTGTAAAGGTTTTGACGATTGTTCTACAACTTGTTGAGTATGGAATACGGTAGCCATAGCAGGTATTTCTTCAATCATGTTTGCAATGTCACAAGCAAAAAGAAATCGATTAATGAAATTTTGACTTAATTGCATTTTTTCAGCGACATATTGCGTTGAGCTACCTTCCATAAAAAATGCTGACATTTTCAGTAATGATTTACGTTCGATACAGTCGATAGGTTGTGGCCAATGCAAAAGTCTATAATGTTTTGAAAAAGTAGGGGTTTCATAACCTACGTAGTCCCAAACAAACTGCCATAATCCATGTTGTAAATTGATTGATTTAGAACTGTATTTGAAGTTAACAACAGTATTTGTATCAGCTGGTATGAGTGTGAGTTCAGATTTTTGCAAAATTTTTATCTGAGATTTAATCCAAAACTCATTGTTAATGTTATCAATCAAGCCGATTGGATTTGTATCTAGTAAAATGAGTAGACGTTGGTGATTATTGATTTGTGTAAATAGATTAGAGAATTGTTGATGACTTAATTTATACTCAACATCTTTAACTATCGGTTGTAATATATTATTTTGCAGCTGATTACAAGTTTGAGTTAAGACAGTATTAACTAACCAAATTTCAAATTCTGTTGGATTAGTTAGTGGCAAAAATAAAGTGTCATGTTGGATTTTATTGGCATGTAATTCATTTTTTTTTAGTTTGAGTATAATTAATCGATTATGCTTAATTTTATTTATATTCGGTAAATCAATGAAGTCATCATTGATTAATAGTACTTGAAGTTTGCTATCAGCAATGTGTGTCCAATGAATAGTGATATTTGTTGCTAACTTATTTGAAATAATCGATTTAATTTCATTGATAACATTTAGATTTAAGCCAAAGACTGAAATATATAATGTGTTATTCATGCTAGATTCCACAAAAGTGGGTTATTTCAGTTGAAATAACCCAATTAGAATTAAGAAAAATCTAATTCTTTTTCGAAACGTTTAAGTTCGTGGCGTGCCATAGCAAGGTTAGATTTACTGCGGTCTAATACTAGATAGAGAAATAAAGCTTCATTTGAATCTAGTGGACGAATTAAGTGATATTGTTTACCTAAAGTAATTAAAATATCTTCGATTGAATCGTTTAGATTTAATGCTTTGGCAACTTTACGCTTCGAACGAACAACTTCTGTATTACCAGCAGCAGCTAATTCTAAGTCGATATCGTTATTACCTTGTGTAGCCAAAGCTAAACCACTTTCACTAGGCTTTGTTGCACAAACCTATCTGTAAAGGCTTTTTCAGCGATATAATTTTCAAATGAAGAAGCCTGCACACAAAATCTACCGCACAACCAATTGGCCCGCATATAACCGAGCACTTATGAGTC
>NZ_VOYM01000146.1:0-3450 GCF_013420285.1 Acinetobacter sp. YH01019 | reverse complement strand
CGCGGTTTTAGAAAGAGTTGTAATTTCTCCAAAAAGATTGAAAACCATTTTAAAGCCTTCGACTTAACCTTTTTTTACATCAATAATGGTTTCATTTAATGTCAGCATACTTTTTGAAACACCACCATCTTTTCTAAGATTTCACATTGTGGATCGATCTCACTAATAAAACCAGCATTTCTATTATTGTTCTCAATAGAAAATGGATACTGTTTTACATATAACTCATTGTAATGGATCAGGCAATGCAATTGGCGTGAACTACAATACGGTGGATGCCAAGACAGGTTTATTGCCAGTACCACCAAGTCAAAATCAGATTCATTTAGCACCATAAATCTTAGAGGGGAATATCATGAAATTATCAGCACTTATTGCATTTGCAACGACTATCGTACTAACTGGTTGTGCATCAACAGTGACTACATTTGACTCACATGGCCGTATGATTGGTTCATGTAAAGCAGAAAGCGGTTTTATTATCGGTGGTGGTGCAGGCTGTTCAGGTTCTGCAAATCAGGAAGGTCGCGATCGTTAATTTTTAATGATGATTGCAATAAAAAACCGAAGCCTAAGCTTCGGTTTTTTCTTTATCCATCAAAAAATTATTTTTGATCAGGTAAAGCAAAGGCAATGATATAGTCGCCCACATCTTTAGAGTGGCTTGCACCACCTGCAGAAATCACAACATATTGTTTGCCAGTTTTTGGAGATTTATAAACCAGTGGGGCAGCAACAGCAGCAACAGGCAATTCAGCTTTCCACACTTCTTTACCAGTTTTTGAATCTAACGCACGTAGGTAATAATCCTGAGTACCTGCGAAGAACACCAGACCAGAAGCGGTTGAAGTAGGACCACCCAGTGTAGGCATACCTAAAGGAATTGGCATATGGGTTTTCACACCTAATGGACCTAATTCTTTGGCTGTACCCATTGGTACTTCCCAAACGACTTTCTTCGATTTCAAGTCGATGGCAGTCATGGTACCAAACGGTGGTTTGTTACAAGGCACACCCAGTTTAGACTGCATGATGTCAATTTTCACACCAGCATAAGGACCAGCCAATTGTGGACGTACTGTACCCATGAATCCTGGTACTTCGTCAGTTGAGATATGATATTTACCCATATCTTCTTTACGAACCAATGACATACGCAGTGGCATACGCATATCGTTGACGTACATCATGCCAGTAGATTCATCTATGGAGATACCACCCCAGTTGAAACCACCAAGCAAGCTAGGCCATTCGATATAAGGTTTTTCACCTGGTGCAGTATATAGACCGTTATAGACAGAGTCTTTAAAGTTAATACGACATGCCAATTGGTCAAAGGTTGAGATCCCCCACATGTCCTGTTCAGTCAATGTGGCATTACCAATTTGTGGCATGCCAACAGAGAATGGTTGGGTAGGAGAAAGTTTTTCGCCTTCAGCTCCATTGGTGTCTACAGGACGTTCTTCAACTTTAGTGACTGGTTTACCAGTACGGCGGTCAAGAACGAAGATTTGACCCATTTTGGTAGTTTGAATCAACGCTGGAACTTTTTTGCCATGATCATCAGTCATGTCATAAAGTACAGGTTGTGACGGTAAGTCATAGTCCCATACATCATGGTGAACAGTTTGATAAGTCCAAACAGTTTTACCAGTCAAAGCATTTACCGCAACAATGGCAGAACCGAATTTTTCTTTGGCTGCGTTACGGTCACCACCCCAGTAGTCAGGAGGACCATTACCTGTAGGCAAGTAAACCAGATTCAGGTCTTTGTCATAAGTCGGGATGGTCCACATGTTTGGTGTTTCTAAAGTAAAGCCTTTGCCATCTTTAGGTTCACCAACCAGTTCAGGATTGCCGACATCCCAAGCCCAAGCCAATTCACCGGTACGAACGTCATAAGCACGAACCACACCAGACGGTTCGCCATGCACAATATCACGTACCCAACCGCCTAATACGGCAACATGACCAGCGATCAGCGGAGTTGATGTTGGGTGATAACGTTTACTTTGTTCAGTAGGACCCATGTCATGCAGAACATCGACCTGACCATTCACACCAAATTCTGGACATAAAGCACCAGTTTTAGCATTTAACGCAATTAAACGGCCATCAACAGTTGAAGTCAGGATACGTTGTGGACAAGCTTTAATACCAGGTGCTTGTAAGTCTGCTGCAGTTAAAGATTTGTCTTTAGTAGCATCATAATAACCGACACCACGGCAAGTAATATGTTCTGCAGTTTTTGCATGTGGATCATATTTCCAAAGTGCTTTACCACTGTCACCATCAATCGCTGAAATGATGTTAGTTGGTGTGCATGAATATAAAGTACTACCAATTTGAATTGGTGTATTTTCATCAACACCCGCAGATGTATCACGACCAGTGTGATAAGTCCAAGCGACTTTCAGATCTTTGACATTTTCAGGGGTAATGTCGGTGTACGGTGCAAAGCGGGTACCGTTACCATTACGACCGAAATATTCCCAGTTGTCCGGGTTTTCTGCATTCGGTTTAGCCAGTGCAGGGTCTTGTACGATATCAACAGGATTAAGGATTTTGCCATGTGGGAAGAACGCAGCAATCAGAGCTGCTACACAGGCAAAGAAACCGGCAAAGCCAACAAGATTGGCAGCTTTGATTTTTGCAGCATTGAGTGCTGGCAGGCTTTTGCTTGCCCACATGCTGAGGACAAATAAAATTGTTGGAACCACCAAGCGTGGAATATATTGCCAGAAGCTCAAACCTTGAACTTCAGCAATGGCCCAGAAGGTGGTTGCAACAAAAGTAACAATAGAAAGCCAGAAACCAAGAGCTTTTTTCATCGCATAGAAAATGGCGATTGCAACATAGGCAATCCCTGCGATGAGATAATAACTTGTACCACCGAGGCTGAGTAATTTAGCGCCTTGAATGATCAAGTACAGCGCAACGAGTAAAGTCAATACCACTACAAAATAGCGATAGACTTTAGACCCTGTACGCTCGATAGAGGAGGGTTGTTCAGTGCTCATACCTTACCTATAAAAAACGGCTTGGTTGCATAAACGGTGAAACAGGAGAATGGGATCTAAACAGATCGAATTAAAAGTTTACAGCGTTTATGTAACTAAGTCTTTAGCGAGGATAAATCCTCATGAGAAATCAATTACAGTTACATATTCTAACATTTAAGAAGATTTTTTGACTAAAAAATATAATGTGAGTATTGATATTTATCATTAGATCTCTTGCGAAAGTCGTTATTGCAAGTTCATCCGGTTTACCAGTGCAGCGATTAAGTTAATGCGTAAACCGAATCTTTTCCGTCTATTTCTATAGCGTTCACTTAGTATTCTAAATCTTTTCAATTGACTGTTAATGTGTTCGATTACAACTCGTATTTTTCCAATCATTTTATTGTAATTTTTCTCAGCATCAAATAAGGGTAAATTCTTCTTTTTC
>NZ_VOYM01000145.1:0-3506 GCF_013420285.1 Acinetobacter sp. YH01019 | reverse complement strand
AGGAGGGTAAATTTTCAGCGTTGCTGGCTCCCCGTCAGCCGGATTGGGTTGCATCGCAGGGGTGTCGAAAGAGTCAACTGCGGTCCAAAGCTGTTGGACTTGGGTGAAAAGGGCGTTTATTCTTCCTGTACGTACAATCAATTCGGTAGATATTGAACCTGAATATAGGGATATATTTAACTTGACGTTACACCAATCACAACAACGGCAAGTGAATTACGCAATGAGTAATACTTTTGGTTTTGGCGGACACATTGCCACAAGTATTTTTAAAAAATATGCTGAATAGAGAGTAGGTGCTAACTTCGGTTTGCTCGTGTTGGCGCTAAATCGAAAGTTCAAGTATCCCAACATGTTCCTTCGTATAGAAGTTAAAAGTTGGCAATTATCGTAGAACAACCTACAGACAACACCAATATGTAACCGATAAATAATTACAAAATATGACCGACAGAGTAAACATCATCAATAACTACATCGATGGATACAACCAATTTGATATCAAAAAAATGGTTGCAGACCTTGACGATAATATTGTTTTTGAAAACATTCAAAATAATGATATAAGGTTATCGCTGAAAGGGTTAACAGCGTTTAAACAACAGGCAGAAACAGCAAAAACATACTTTGCAAAGAGAACACAGACAGTTAAATCGTTTAGGCATTTTGACAACAGCACTGAAATAGAAATTGATTATACAGCAATTTTAGCAATTGACTTTCCGAACGGCTTAAAAAAAGGGCAAAAGCTAAAGTTATCAGGAAAATCCGTGTTTGAATTTAAAAAAACAAAGTGATTAAATTGACAGACATTAGTTGACATTAAAACCAGCGAACAAGAATATGACTTTATTAAAACATAAAAAAATTACAATAATTGGTGCCGGGCCTGTTGGATTAACAATGGCGAGATTGTTACAGCAAAACGGCGTGGACATTACAGTTTACGAGAGAGACAAAGACCAAGATGCAAGGATTTTTGGTGGGACACTTGATCTGCACAGGGATTCGGGACAGGAAGCAATGAAAAGAGCGGGATTGTTACAAACTTATTATGACTTAGCTTTACCAATGGGTGTAAATATTGTTGATGAAAAGGGCAATATTTTAACCACAAAAAATGTAAGACCCGAAAATCGTTTTGACAATCCTGAAATAAACAGAAATGACTTAAGGACTATCCTATTAAATAGTTTACAAAATGATACCGTCATTTGGGATAGAAAACTTGTTACCCTTGAACCTGATAAGGAGAAGTGGATACTAACTTTTGAGGATAAATCGAGTGAAACAGCAGATCTGGTTATTATTGCCAATGGTGGAATGTCTAAAGTAAGAAAATTTGTTACCGACACGGAAGTTGAAGAAACAGGTACTTTCAATATACAAGCCGATATTCATCAACCGGAGGTGAACTGTCCTGGATTTTTTCAGCTTTGCAATGGAAACCGGCTAATGGCTGCTCATCAAGGTAATTTATTATTTGCGAATCCTAATAATAATGGTGCATTGCATTTTGGAATAAGTTTTAAAACACCTGATGAATGGAAAAGCAAAACGCGGGTAGATTTTCAAGACAGAAATAGTGTCGTTGATTTTCTCCTGAAAAAATTTTCCGATTGGGACGAACGCTACAAAGAACTGATTCGTTTGACATCATCTTTTGTAGGGTTAGCGACACGAATATTTCCCTTAGATAAGTCTTGGAAAAGTAAGCGTCCATTACCCATAACGATGATTGGAGATGCTGCTCATTTGATGCCTCCTTTTGCAGGACAAGGCGTAAACAGTGGGTTGATGGATGCCTTGATATTGTCGGATAATCTGACCAATGGGAAATTTAACAGCATTGAAGAGGCTATTGAAAATTATGAACAGCAAATGTTTGCTTATGGAAGAGAAGCACAGGCAGAATCAATAATAAACGAAACGGAAATGTTCAGCCTCGACTTTTCTTTCCAAAAACTAATGAATCTATAAAACAGAAAGGCGAGGAAATGAAAGAGAAAATAGTTAAAAAAAACGGAATAAGACTTTTTACCGAAAGTTTTGGATGTGAAAAAGATCCGGCAATACTCTTGATTGCGGGAGCAACGGCATCCATGTTGTATTGGGATGCTGAATTTTGCCAGAAACTATCTGAAAAGGGATTTTTTGTTATTCGCTACGACAATAGGGACGTAGGAAAATCTACTAATTACGAACCGGGTTCAACCCCCTATGATATTGTTGACTTAACCCATGATGCTATTTCAATTTTGGACGGCTATAAAATAGTCAAAGCCAATTTTGTGGGAATTTCACTGGGCGGACTGATTTCTCAAATAGCATCAATAAAATATGCCGACAGGGTAAGTTCAATAACACTAATCTCATCAGGTCCTTGGGGCGACTCAGACCCCACAATTCCTGAAATGGATACGCGTATTTTAGATTTTCACGGAAAAGCTGAAACCGTAGATTGGACAAATGAAGACAGTGTGGCAAATTATTTAATTCAAGGTGCTGAATTGATGAGCGGCAGGAAACAATTTGACAAACAAAGAAGTGAAAAACTGATTAGAGCCGAATTTAAAAGAGCTAATAACTATATAAGTATGTTCAATCATGCGGCACTGCAAGGTGGTGAAGAATACTGGAACAGATTGAGCGAAATCAATCAACCAACCTTAATTGTACACGGAACGGACGATAAAATATTGCATTTTAAGAATTCAGCAGTTTTACTTGAAAAGATAAACGGCTCAAAACTAATAACGCTTGATGGAACCGGACACGAACTACATTTCGAAGATTGGAATAAAATTATTGATGGAATAACGCAACATATAACAAATAACAAAAGAATGAACAAATAGGGTATTATGTATTTCCAAATCAACGGTTTAGAGATTGAAGCTAATATCAATGTGTTATGACGCTCAAGCTGGTGGAGCCGCTGCGCGAGCTGTTTAAAGATGAGGTGCGCAAGATCGGTATGGAGTTAGGTCTGCCCTACGACATGGTTTACCGTCATCCCTTCCCTGGCCCTGGCTTGGGTGTGCGTATTCTTGGCGAAGTAAAAAAAGAATATGCCGACAGGTTGCGCTTGGCTGATGCCATCTTTATCGAAGAGCTGTATGCCGCTGACCTGTATCACAAAACCAGCCAAGCCTTCGCTGTATTCTTGCCAGTGAAGTCGGTTGGCGTAGTGGGCGATGCCCGCCGCTATGAGTATGTGGTGGCATTGCGCGCAGTAGAAACTATCGATTTTATGACAGCGCGCTGGGCACACTTGCCGTATGAGTTTTTAGAAACGGTTTCTAGCCGCATCATTAATGAGATTCCCGGTATTTCGCGGGTAACCTACGATGTTTCCTCAAAGCCGCCGGCAACTATTGAGTGGGAGTGACGGGCACTGGCTGGCAATGTCTAGCAACGGCAGGCATTTCGGCTGAGGGTAAAAGAACTTTCCGCTAAGCGATAGACTGTATGTAAACACAGTATTGCAAGGACGCGGAACATGC
>NZ_VOYM01000144.1:0-3528 GCF_013420285.1 Acinetobacter sp. YH01019 | reverse complement strand
AGGAGGGTAAATTTTCAGCGTTGCTGGCTCCCCGTCAGCCGGATTGGGTTGCATCGCAGGGGTGTCGAAAGAGTCAACTGCGGTCCAAAGCTGTTGGACTTGGGTGAAAAGGGCGTTTATTCTTCCTATACGTCGATCGATTGAATGAAGGACATATACAATCATTTCTCCGACATTTGGTTATGGAGCGAAAAGTTTCAATATCTTATCAAAACCAGGCAATCAATGCGATTAAGTTTTATTACGAACGTGTTTTGGGTGGACAACGGAAAACATATTTCATCGAAAGACCAAAAAAAGAAAAAACACTTCCTGTTGTGATGAGTGAAGAAGAAACCATTCGGGTACTACGCGCTATTGAAAACGTGAAACACAAGGCTATTCTGATGACTATTTATTCGGCAGGTTTGCGCATTTCTGAATGTATAAACCTGAAAATAAAAGACATTGACTCCAAGCGCATGCAAATTCGTATAGAACAGTCAAAAGGAAAAAGAGATCGTTATACCATTTTATCTGAGAAAACATTAATTATTTTAAGAACATACTTTATGGAATATAAACCAAAAGATTATTTATTTGAAGGTCAAAAAGGTGGCGCATACTCAAGCCGAAGTATTCAAAACATTTTTAAAGCAGCTGTTTTAAAAGCAAAGATTCAAAAGGAAGTTACTGTACATACCTTACGACATAGCTTTGCAACGCATTTGCTTGAGAATGGTACGAGTTTACGTTATATTCAATCGTTGTTAGGTCATTCAAGCAGTAAAACAACTGAGGTTTATACACATATTACCACCAAGGGAATGGAACAATTAAAAAGTCCGATGGATTTGTTAGATATATAGAAAGGATTTGTATATTTGAGCAAAACTTAACAAAAAGCACTATGAATATAAATCCTTTTGAGAGAGTAGAAACGAACGGTAAACGGTTGAAAACGGATTTGTCACTGATAATGAAAGGTTTAGCAAAATAAGATATAGTGGATATATACGCCATTTGGCGTATAGCCACTTGTTATGTGCCATTTTTGAATGACAATGCGAATAGATACAGACAAACAAATGAATTTACTTAGTGATAAGAACGTTGCAATAATTGGTGGTGGACCCGTTGGACTGACTATGGCAAAATTATTACAGCAAAACGGCATAGACGTTTCAGTTTACGAAAGAGACAACGACCGAGAGGCAAGAATTTTTGGTGGAACCCTTGACCTACACAAAGGTTCAGGTCAGGAAGCAATGAAAAAAGCGGGATTGTTACAAACTTATTATGACTTAGCCTTACCAATGGGTGTAAATATTGCTGATGAAAAAGGCAATATTTTATCCACAAAAAATGTAAAGCCCGAAAATCGATTTGACAATCCTGAAATAAACAGAAATGACTTAAGGGCTATCTTGTTGAATAGTTTAGAAAACGACACGGTTATTTGGGATAGAAAACTTGTTATGCTTGAACCTGGTAAGAAGAAGTGGACACTAACTTTTGAGAATAAACCGAGTGAAACAGCAGATTTGGTTATTCTTGCCAATGGTGGAATGTCGAAAATAAGGAGCTTTGTTACCGACACGCAAGTTGAAGAAACCGGTACTTTCAACATCCAAGCTGATATTCTTCAACCGGAAATAAACTGTCCCGGATTTTTTCAGCTATGCAACGGCAACCGATTAATGGCGGGACATCAGGGCATTTTATTGTTTGCCAATCCCAATAATAATGGTGCATTGTATTTAGGAATTAGTTTTAAAACGCCCGATGAATGGAAAAATAAAATTCCCTTAGATTTTCAGGACAGAAACAGCGTTGCCGATTTTTTATTGAAAAGATTTTCCAAATGGAGTGAAGTTTACAAACAATTAATACGTTCGGTATCAACATTTCAATGCTTGCCCACAAGGAAATTTCCTTTGAACAATGATTGGAAAAGTAACCGTCCATTACCCATAACAATGATTGGCGATGCTGCTCATTTGATGTCGCCTTTTGCAGGACAGGGTGTAAATACGGGATTATTGGATGCTTTGATATTGTCTGAAAACCTTACAAACGGAGAATTTACAAGTATTGAAAATGCCATCGAAAACTACGAACAACAAATGTTTGTTTATGCAAAAGATACGCAGGACGAATCGACAGAAAACGAAACCGAAATGTTTAGTCCCAATTTTTCGTTTCAAAAATTATTGAATCTATAAACAGTAAGAAAAAACGGCTACTAACAAGCAGTTTTGCAATAGTGGGGCAGAAGTGCAAAATTGAACTTGTGTGCTTCTATCAACTTTTGTACATTAGCTGCCAGTTTAAGATGGGTGCATTTGAGTATGCCCAAAGGAGCCCGCAAGTATGCGCAGGACGAAGCCAGTAGCCGCGCCGATGGTGGCGCGGGTCTATCTGCGCGTCAGCACCGACGCGCAGGACTTGGAACGCCAAGAGGCGATCACTACGGCCGCGAAGGCCGCCGGCTACTACGTCGCCGGCATCTACCGTGAGAAGGCATCCGGCGCACGCGCCGACCGGCCTGAGCTGCTGCGCATGATCGGCGACCTACAGCCCGGCGAGGTGGTCATTGCCGAGAAGATCGACCGCATCAGCCGCCTACCTTTGCCCGAGGCCGAGCGCCTGGTGGCCTCGATACAGGCCAAAGGCGCACGCCTGGCCGTCCCTGGCGTGGTCGATCTATCCGACCTGGCGGCCGAGGCCCAGGGCGTCGCCAAGATCGTGCTGGAAGCCGTGCAGATCATGCTTTTTCGCCTGGCCTTGCAGATGGCCCGCGACGACTACGAGGACAGGCGCGAACGCCAGCGCCAAGGCATTGAGTTGGCCCGCCAGGCCGGGCGGTACAAGGGCCGCCGTGCTGATCCGAAGCGCCGCGCCCAAGTTGTCGCGCTGCGCAAGTCCGGCTACAGCATCAACAAGACCGCCGAGCTGGCCGGGTACAGTGCGGCCCAGGTGAAACGGATATGGGCCGAGGTCAGCCAGGCCGAAGCGAAGCAGCACGGCGCGTTCGTGGAGGACGCATTGACGGAAGCCGATGCCCTGGCCGCTGTCGGCCAGGATGAGCGCCAGGAGGAAAGGGCATGAAGAAGCCGAACCAAGACGACGAGCCGTTTTTCATCACCGAGGAGATTGCGGCCGAAATGATCGCCGGCGGCTATGAGTTCGAGCTGCCGCCCATTCCTTGCACCATCCGCCTACGCGACGTGCTGGAGCGCATGACCGATGCTGAGCTAGCATTGCAGCCGGGCGAGATCGCCGACCAGGAGCGTGAACGCTGCCGGCGCAAGCCGTGTTCAACCTCATGATCTGGTCATGGTATTTTTCATGGCACTGAGCCTGATAGTTCTTGCAAATTGTTGTCACTAAAGGGTTTTGTGTGCTTGTTTACAATCGAGTGGGAGTGACGGGCACTGGCTGGCAATGTCTAGCAACGGCAGGCATTTCGGCTGAGGGTAAAAGAACTTTCCGCTAAGCGATAGACTGTATGTAAACACAGTATTGCAAGGACGCGGAACATGCCTC
>NZ_VOYM01000143.1:0-3666 GCF_013420285.1 Acinetobacter sp. YH01019 | reverse complement strand
AATGGGAGTGCATGAGCTGTGGTACAGCTCATGATCGAGATATAAACTCAGCTCTAAACATTCTTGCGCTTGGGCATAAGCGTCTAGCTGTAGGAATCACCCTTTTTTAAGGGGGTGAGGATGTCAATGAATCCAACTACCTTGTCTATAGTTGATTTTAAGCACAGCCTCAACTTTTTATTGAGGCTCTATTCCAAAAACACTGATTTTTCAAAGCGTCTGAATTGCTTAGCATAGAGCCAATTCTTCAGCGAGTTTCGCCATGATTTGGTTCGTCATCACAGTTTTTGCAATCGCAGGTCTAATTAAAGGCACGATTGGGTTAGGCCTGCCTGCGGTATCGATGGGCTTACTTACCATGGTGATCAGTCCATTTCAGGCAGCCACGTTATTGATCATTCCATCTATGGTCACCAACTTTTGGCAACTATTTGCCGAAGGGCAGGTGCTGCGACTAATTCAACGCTTTTGGCCCTTGTTACTTGGGATTATCGTCGGTTCAATTTGGAGTATTTTTCCAACTTTAGGACATGGTGAATTTAAAAGTGAAGCTTTACTGGGGGGCATGTTGGCACTATACGGACTGTATGGGCTTTGTGCGAAAAGCTTACCGAACTTTGCACCACATGAAAAATGGCTATCTCCAATGATCGGTTATCTCGGTGGAGCGCTGACTGTTGCAACAGGTGTCGTGGTAATCCCTGTGGTGCCATATTTGCAAGGTTTGCAGCTCAAACGCGATGATCTCGTTCAGTCACTCGGTTTGGCCTTTACCACATCAACTATTTGTTTGGCAGTGTTCTTACAGCAAAATCCAGTGGAAGATCTTCCGATTGATTATGCGATGTCAGCCATGGCACTAATTCCAGCGCTCATTGGTATGTGGGCAGGGAAAAAAATCCGTTACCGCATTCCAGAACAAAAATTCCGTAAGGTGTTTTTTATCGGGTTGATTGCCCTCGGTGGCTATATGATGCTGCACCAGTTTGGCGTGATTTAAAGCCTAGACTTGGCCATCTAAAGTAGATTTTTCTGACAGTAGAAACTGACTAAAATGCTGATAATTTAAGGGTAAATCATCAAAATTACGTGCGGTGAGGAGCAGTTTTCGATTGGCCCATTCACCGCTGAGCTCAACTTGGGCAAAGGCATACAAACTGATTAATCGTTCGGCCGCACGTTTTGGCATGATGGCAATGCCCACACCATTCGCCACCACTTGGGCGATCGCGGCAAAGTTCGGCAAACGTAGCCGATACTGAATTTCACAGCCGAATAATTTGGCTTGTGCCTCGATCGATTGTTGCAAGGAATGATATTGCATCAAACCGACAAAGGGATAATTTAAAATCTCTGCGGGTTTGACGCTAGGTGTGGTGGCCAATTCATGGGTTATAGGGCAGATCAGCACCAACGGATCATCTGCAAACTCAAGTGTTTGTAGTTGTTCAGATTTAAAGAAACCTGAAATTAGCCCCAGTTGTGCATTACCTTGCTCTATCGCTGCAATGATGTCTTTAGACTCGGCTTCATGCAGCTCAATTTGTGTGTTGGGATTTTCCAGTAAATAACGTGGTAGCAAGACCGGTAAATATTCACTTTGTGCAGATGAATTACACCATAAGGTCATATTGGAACTCAGCCCATGGGCAAAGGGCCGCATAGCGTGTTCTAATTGTTGCCCCTCACCTAAGACGCGCTGTGCATGTTCAACCAAGGTTTGACCGGCAAGGGTCAGTTTGACCCCTTTGGCTTGGCGAGTGAACAGGGCGGTGCGGTAATGCTGTTCGAGTTTTTTAATCCGTTCACTGGCTGCTTGTAGCGAGATGGCAGAACGAGCAGCGCCTTTGGTCAGACTACCGCCGTCTACAATGTGCAGTACCAATTGAAGGTCGAACAAATCCAGTCGCATACGGTGTATTCCTTGGCTAATGCCTTATCTTACCGAAAGAGTAGCTATAAAAAAAAGCGACCTTTCGGCCGCTTTTCAATTGAATGTTGTATTCTTTTTTTAATGCCTTGGGGGCTTATTCTGATTTATCGCCCAAGCTAAAGAACCAGTTCAAAATCAGCGCTGCAAATGTTGCAGTACCAATACCGCCTAGGTTGAAGTTACCGAATTGAAGTGCAAAGTCACCTGTACCTAAAATAATCGTGACTGCTGCCACCATCAGGTTTTTGTTTTTTGAGAAATCGACTTTGTTTTCAATCCAAATTTTCGCACCTGCAATGGTAATTAGACCAAATACAACAATCGATGCACCTGTCAAAATGGCTTGCGGAATGGTATGAATAATCGCACCAAACTTTGGAGAAAGACCAAGGAAGATGGCGAATACACCTGCAAATACAAACACGATGGTCGAGTAAACACGCGTTACTGCCATCACACCAATATTTTCGCCATAAGTGGTCATACCCGGACCGCCGACACCGCCTGAAAGTGTAGTCGCAACACCATCTGCAACGAAGGCTTTACCAATGTGCGGATCGAGGTTTTCACCTGTCATCGCGCCCACAGCTTTGATGTGCCCAAGGTTTTCTGCAACCAAAATCAAAGCAATCGGTGCAATGATCAGCATGGCATTGAAATCAAAAACAGGCGAATGGAATTGAGGAACACCAAACCAAGCGGCTTGTTGCACTGGCAAGAAATTGATTGGCGTGCCATGACCCATGACATTGGAAATGATGTAATACACCAAATATGCCAGTAATAGACCGACCAATAGCAATAAGCGTTGTAATAAGCCCTTCGTGAACACAGCAATTGAACCCATACATAGTACAGTTACTAAAGCCATCCACATATTAAAGTTATTACCGGCAACCCCTTTAATGGTCACTGGGGCAAGGTTGAGACCAATGATCATCACCACTGCACCTGTCACTACAGGTGGCATGAGTTTTTCAATCCAACGGGTACCCGTTGCCATCACGATAAAACCAAAAATGGCATATAAAATACCGCAGGCCATAATCCCGCCAGCAGCCAATGCGATATTGGCATTTGCTGCGCCAGTACCTGATGCTGCATAACCTGTTGCGGCAATGACCACACCAATAAAGGCAAAGCTTGAGCCCAGATAACTTGGTACACGACCACCAGTCATAAAGAAGAACAAGATGGTACAGATGCCCGACATTAAAATTGCAAGATTGGCATCAAAACCCATCAAGAATGGTGCAAGAACCGTTGCACCAAACATTGCAAAGGCATGCTGTATCCCCAATACAACACTTTGCACAGGCGGAAGATACTCATTGGTACCGACAGGACGTGCATCAATATTGCCTTCGTATGGGCGCCATTTGGGAAACCAATTGGACATAAAATGAGCACTCAAAAGATAAATTGTGCACATCATACTCTTGTTTTTTAGAAGATTTAATTACTTTTAAAAATATTTTGTTCAAATTAATTACCTGACTTTACATGTATTTTTACCAAGTGGTAAAAGTTTTTTATATATAAAATTAATGTTAAATCATGTAATTAATCATTGTTGGTTTTTTATCTTAGTTCATAAATTTTTCTTATTTTATCAAATGGAGCGTAAAACTCTGTCCTTCAGGTCAGAGATATAAGCGACACGACATGAAGTGTCGTTTGATTTAACTAAGGACTATTTTTCTTGAGTTTTGATTGTTAATATAAGTACATGA